>VSNE01000011.1 GCA_009774155.1 Lachnospiraceae bacterium | reverse complement strand
CTTACACAGAGATATTCCTTTGTCTATGGTGCGGCAGGCGTGCATCCGGATGAGGTCGGCGAGCTGAATGAAGAAAGCTTTGCCTGGCTTCGGGAACAATGTCTTCAGAAGAAAATCGTGGCAGTTGGTGAGATAGGGCTGGATTATTATTGGAATAAAGAAAATCATGCGATTCAGAAGGAATGGTTTATCCGCCAGCTCAGGCTTGCCGGGGAGCTTCAGATGCCGGTCATTGTACACAGCCGGGAGGCGGCGGCAGATACGATGGAGATTTTAAAGCAAGAGTACAATCCAAAGATTCCGGTGGTCATACATTGCTACTCGTATTCCCCGGAGATGGCAGGAGAATATCTGAGGATGGGATTTTATCTCGGCATCGGAGGGGTTATAACCTTTAAAAACGCAAGAAAACTAAAGGAAACCGTGCGGAAGGCGCCTATGGAACGGCTTTTACTGGAAACAGACTGTCCATATCTTGCGCCTGTTCCATACCGCGGAAAGCGTAATGATTCCCGAAATCTGCTGTATGTTGCAGAGGCAATCGGAGAACTGAAGGGTGTGACTGCAGAGGAAGTAATCCGTGTAACAGAACAAAACGCCAGACGGTTTTACAGACTGGAGGAGATGTAGAAAATGAAGAACCTAACCCCGAGTCTGGGTACCCCCCAGAGTACTGTCGAGATCCTGAACAAATATAAATTTATGTTTCAGAAAAAGTTCGGTCAAAACTTTTTAATAGATACCCATGTACTGGACAAAATTATTCGGGCTGCCGATATTACAAAAGAGGATTTTGTAGTGGAGATCGGGCCCGGAATCGGGACGATGACTCAGTATCTGGCATTATCCGCCGGCGGCGTGGCGGCTGTTGAGATTGACAAAGCGCTGATCCCCATTCTTCAGGATACATTAGGAGAATACGACAATGTAACAATTATCAATGACGATATCCTTAAGGTGGATTTAAAAGAGCTTGCAGAGAGGATGAATGGCGGCAAGCCGGTTAAAATTGTGGCGAATCTCCCATATTATATAACAACACCGATTATTATGGGGATTTTTGAACGCCATGTGCCGGTGAAAAGTATTACGGTTATGGTGCAGAAAGAAGTGGCGGACCGGATGCAGGTAGGACCGGGAACTAAGGACTATGGGGCTTTATCCCTTGCCGTACAGTATTATGCGGAACCGTATATTGTGGCAAATGTACCCCCTAACTGTTTTATCCCAAGGCCGAATGTGGGCTCTGCCGTGATCCGGCTGACGGTTCATAAAGAGCCTCCGGTGAAGGTGCAGGATGAAGCGCTGATGTTTGCCATTATCCGCGCCTCATTTAATCAGAGACGTAAGACTCTTCAGAACGGACTCAGTCATGTTCCGGAGCTTGGAATTTCTAAAGAGCTGACGGTAAGGATACTGGAAGAGCTGACGCTTCCTTCTTCTGTCAGAGGAGAGGCGATGAACCTTTCCCAGTTTGCGGAATTTACCAACAAAGTAATCTGCTACAGACATCAGCCTGAATTTCAGGTATAAGAATATGCGGACAGACATAGAATGTACTACAGTCAGCGCGCCGGCAGCAGAAGGGCTCGGACTGGCATGACGGGAGGGTACAATTTTATGCAGGAGTACAGAAGGCAGATTGCATATCTTTATGCCTATGATCAGGGCGTTAAGATGCGCAGCACAGGATTTGTGAAAATGGACATGCGCGGTGAAAGCTGCAGACTTGGGATTCATCTAAAAAGCTATTGCTGCTCGGGAGAGCCGGCCGGGAAAGCATACATTTATTTTTATCATCAAAATCGGACGGTTTGTATTTATCTGGGAGAGCTGGAGAATCGAAACGGCGCTCTGGAATGGCAGGGAACGGTGGACCCGGAGAACATTCTCGGTAAAGGGGTCCGCGCCGCTGATACCAAAGGTGTGTGGATTCGCCGTCCGGGAGAACGGAATTATGTGGCGGAATGGGATGATTATCCGGTAGACATCAGCAGATTTATACTGTATCCAAAAGGCGGACAGAAATGTATTCAATGTCCGTGGTTTGGCAATTGTGAGAGGAGCAGTGAGAGTGCATTTGACAGAAGAGGAAAGATATATGAAAGAAGCCATCCAGCAGGCGCATAAAGCATGGAAGCTTCAGGAGGTTCCTATAGGCTGCGTGATTGTGAAGGATGGGAAGATTATAGCCAGGGGGTATAACCGGCGGAATACGGACAAGAATACGCTTGCCCACGCGGAGCTTCTGGCTATCCGAAAGGCCAGCCGTGCAGTCGGAGACTGGAGGCTGGAAGAATGCACAATGTATATCACTTTGGAACCATGCCAGATGTGTGCAGGCGCAATTGTGCAGGCCAGAATTTCCAGAGTGGTGATTGGGAGCCGCAATCCTAAAGCAGGATGTGCAGGCTCTGTTCTGAATCTTCTGCAGATGCCCCGGTTTAATCATCAGGTGGAACTGACGGAGGGCATATTGGAGGAAGAGTGTTCTTCTATGCTGACGGATTTTTTTAAGGAACTCCGCAGCCAGAGAAAAAAAGCGGCTTTACATTTGACAAAACCATAAAAACAGGCTATACTATACAAACATTTTAATTTCATATGTCATAAGATTTCCGTGCAGCTGGGGAGGCGGCGGCGCCCTGTACCTACAATCCGCCATAGTAGGAGTGATATCCTGCCTCGGGCTGTGTGGTCGGAAGCTGCCCTGTATAAGTGGCGTTGATGTCCGGGTCTCACGCAACAGGAACCCGTGAACCGTGTCAGGTTGGGAACAAAGCAGCACTAAGCGGGACCTTCTGTGTGCCGTGAGGGTGCCTGGGCTGAGTTAACTGTACAGGTAACGTTCCGGTCAGCAGTTCAAAGCAGGATGCACGGATTAAAAATAAAGAATATGGCGCAAGGTTTTTGAAACAAAAGCTTTGCGCCTTTGCTTTTTCGGCGTGGACACAGTCTGGTAGGCACTTGTGGAAAAGGGATAATTGAGGTATAATAAAGCCAACTGTTATTTAGCTCGTAAAAATAAAATAAAAAGGAGAAGATATTATGAAGCGTGTTGGTCTTTTGACAAGCGGCGGCGACTGCCAGGCTTTAAATGCAACTATGAGAGGTGTTGCAAAGGGCCTTTATAATGAATTAGGCGGCGATGTGGAGATTTATGGTATTGAAGAGGGATACAAAGGATTGATTTATAATGAATACCGTCTTCTGAGCGGAAGAGATTTCGCCGGAATTTTGACAAAGGGCGGTACGATTCTGGGAAGCTCCAGACAGTCCTTTAAAAGTATGCGGATTCCGGACGAGAACGGATTGGACAAGGTTGCTGCCATGAAGCAGAATTACCGCAAGCTGGATCTGGATTGCCTGGTTATTCTTGGCGGAAACGGAACTCAGAAGACAGCCAACCTTCTGAGGGAAGAAGGGCTGAATATTATTCATCTTCCTAAAACTATTGATAATGATATCTGGGGTACGGATATGACCTTCGGCTTCCAGAGCGCAGTGGATATTGCAACAGACTGTATTGACTGTATCCATACAACGGCAGCCTCTCATGGCCGTGTATTTATCGTGGAGGTTATGGGGCATAAGGTTGGATGGCTTACTCTTCATGCCGGTATTGCAGGCGGCGCAGATATTGTTCTGATTCCTGAGATTCCGTATGATATTAAAAAGGTCTGCTCCGCCATTGAAAAGAGAACAAAAGCGAAAAAAGGCTTTACGATTCTTGCAGTGGCAGAGGGAGCGATTTCCAAGGAGGATGCGGCTTTATCCAAGAAAGAATACAAGGCAAAGATGGCAGAGTATCCATATCCGTCTGTATCTTACGAGCTGGCAGAAAAGATTAAGGAGAAAACAGGCGCGGATGTGCGCGTCACTGTACCGGGACATACACAGAGGGGCGGTTCGCCGAAGCCGTATGACCGTGTTCTTTCCACCCGCCTGGGGGCAAAGGCTGCAAGGATGATTATTGATGAGGAGTACGGATATATGGTCGGCATCGTGAACGGGGAGACCTGTAAGGTTCCGCTGGGGGATGTGGCAGGAAAGCTGAAGATGGTAGATCCGAATGCAGGCATTATTGAGGAAGCAAAGATGATTGGCATCAGCTTCGGTGATTAGGTTTTAGAACAGATTCAAAAATTTAAGGAGTGATAGACATGTCTTATACAGCATTATATCGGAAATTCCGGCCGACGGAATTTTCGGATGTAAGAGGGCAGGACCACATCGTGACGACTTTGAAAAATCAGATAGGTGCTGGCCGTATAGGACATGCCTATCTTTTTTGTGGGACAAGAGGCACCGGCAAGACGACCATTGCAAAAATATTCGCAAAAGCGGTTAACTGTGAGCATCCGGCAGACGGCAATCCGTGCGGGGAATGCAGCAGTTGCCGGGCGATTGCTGCCGGGACTTCCATGAACGTGATTGAGATCGATGCCGCATCCAACAATGGCGTGGACAATATCAGGGAGATTCGGGATGAGGTGGCGTATTCGCCGACCGAAGGGAAATACAAAGTCTATATTATTGACGAGGTGCACATGCTTTCCATCGGTGCATTTAATGCGCTTCTGAAAACCTTGGAGGAACCGCCTTCCTATGTGATTTTTATATTGGCCACAACGGAAGCGCATAAGATACCGATTACAATTCTGTCCAGATGCCAGAGATATGATTTTAGGAGGATTACCACAGAAACGATTGTACACAGGCTCAAGGAGCTGATGCTTAAGGAACAGGTGGAAGCGGAGGAAAAGGCGCTCACTTATGTGGCAAAGGCCGCGGACGGTTCCATGCGTGATGCTTTAAGTCTTTTAGATCAATGTATTGCATTTTATCTTGGACAGAAGCTTACTTATGATCATGTGCTGGAAGTGCTTGGAGCGGTGGATATTGACGTGTTCAGCAGTCTGTTTCGGAAGATCTGCGCCCGGGAGCTGACAGCCGTCATCCGGGATTTGGAGCAGATTATTCTGCAGGGGCGGGAGCTGTCTCAGTTTGTGGTGGATTTTATCTGGTATCTGAGAAATCTTCTGATGCTGAAAAGCGATCCGGGGATGGAAGATGCGCTGGATGTGTCCAGTGAGCATCTTCTGCGGATGAAGGAGGAGGTTTCTCTTGCGGAGACGGAGACTTTGATGCGTTATATCCGGATATTTTCGGAACTGTCCGGACAATTGCGGTATGCAACGCAGAAACGGGTGCTGGTAGAGATTGCCCTGATAAAATTATGCAGGCCCGCCATGGAGTCCAATTATGATTCTATCCTGCACAGATTGTCACAGCTGGAGCAAAGGATAGAGCAGGGAGCTGTTGAAAAGCCGGACGTGCAGGCCGGGAACATGAAAGGGATGTCAGCAGGCGGAGAGGCTGTTCCGGAGAAGATTTCGCCGGATGCGCTTTCAGAGGATATACAGGCTTTTATCGGGCGCTTTCAGGAGATACGCCGGAAAGTAGGCTCCTGGTCCCAGTTTGTACTGCAGGGGGCTCAGTGCAGAGAGCTTCCGGAGCATGAAGGAGTGCAGATTATTTTGTGCAAGGATCATGCGGTGGATGAAAAGGAGCTGGCGGAGGAAGTTGAGAAGGCCATAGAGAGGGAGCTGAAGGTTCGTATGAAGGTTCAGATTTCCACACCTGGGACAGACGCAAGATCGCAGGAGCCGGTCATTGACTTATCAAAAGTGATTGATATGGATATCGATATAGAATAGAAAGGCAGCAGGAGGTTAAAATGGCAAAAAGAGGTGGATTTCCGGGAGGCGGCATGCCGGGAAATATGAATAATCTTATGAAACAGGCGCAGCGTATGCAGCGCCAGATGGAGGAAAGCCAGAAGGAGCTGGAGAGTACGGAGTTTACGGCGGCCGCCGGAGGCGGGGCTGTGGAAGTAACCGTGACCGGAAAGAAGGAAGTGACAAAGATAAAGCTGGCTCCCGAAGCCGTTGATCCGGAGGACGTGGAGATGCTGGAGGATGTGATTATGGCAGCCGTTAATGAAGCTTTGAGAAAAGCAGAGGAGGCTTCTGTCGCCAATATGGCAAAGGTGACCGGCGGACTTGGCGGAGGCTTCCCGTTCTGATGGAATATTACAGCAATCAGATCAGCCGGCTGGTTGAGCAGTTATCTTCTCTGCCGGGAATAGGTGTGAAAACTGCTCAGAGGCTGGCTTTTCATATTATTGACATGCCCTCTGAACGGGTAGAGAAGCTGGCAGATACTATTGTTAAAGCAAAACGGACGATCCGCTACTGCAGACAGTGTCTGACTTTGACAGACCAGGAGCTTTGTCCCATCTGCAGCAATCCTGACAGGGATCAGAAGGTTATTATGGTGGTGGAAAATCCCCGGGACATGAGCGCCTATGAAAAAATCGGCAAATATGAGGGGGTTTACCATGTGCTTCACGGAGCCATATCTCCGATGCTGGGAATCGGCCCGGGAGACATTAAGCTGAAGGAGCTGATGCACCGGCTGGAGCAGGATGTAAATGAGGTTATCATTGCCACTAACTCCAGTCTGGAAGGCGAGACGACCGCCATGTATATCAGCAAACTGGTAAAGCCCACCGGGATCAGGGTGAGCAGAATAGCCAGCGGAGTGCCGGTAGGCGGCGATCTGGAATATATTGATGAAGTAACATTGCTGCGTGCGCTGGAAGGCCGGGTAGAATTATAAAGGAGTAGAGAATGGAAATCAGCAAAAAAAAATTTGGGGTTACTAAGAATGGAAAGCAGGCTTATTTGTACACTTTGGTGAATGAAAACGGAATGGAAGCCGTTGTGACAGATTTCGGTGCAATTCTGGTAAATTTAATAGTGCCAGATTCTAAAGGAGTGAAAAAGGATTTGGTGCTGGGATATGACAGTCTGGCAGCTTATGAAGAAAACGGATGTTTTTTCGGCGCCACAATCGGAAGAAATGCCAATCGTATCGGCGGCGCTTCCTTTACGCTGGATGGAATCAGGTATAAGCTGGCTGACAATGAGAACGGCAATAATCTTCATACAGATTTTAACCAGGGCTTTCATAAAGTTATGTGGGACGCTGAGCCGGACGAGGATGCAAATGCGGTAAAATTTTCCTATACAAGTCCGGATGGGGAGAATGGATTTCCGGGGGCCTTACATATTTCAGTTACTTATACGCTGCTTGCAGACAACGGAATACAGATTACTTATGACGGTGTCAGCGATAAAAAGACGATCATTAATGTTACGAACCATAGTTATTTTAATCTTGGCGGGCATGATGCAGGAAGTATTTGTGACGAGAAGCTTACGATTCTGGCAAGCGGCTTTACAGAAATTATACCGGGCGCTATTCCGACCGGGAAGGTTATTCCGGTGGAGGGAAGCGTGATGGATTTCCGTCAGGCAAGACGGATTGGCGACGGCATTGACCAGGAGTGGGATCAACTGCTTATGGTACAGGGATATGACCATAACTGGGCGTTGGACACTGCGTTCGGTACAGTGGAAAAAATTGCCCAGGTGGAGGATGAGAAGGCCGGAAGGATTATGGAAGTGTACTCGGATCTTCCGGGAGTACAGTTTTACGCAGGCAACTGTATTACGCCCCAGGAAGGAAAAGGCGGCGTCCATTATGATAAACGCTGTGCGCTTTGCCTGGAAACACAGTATTTCCCGAACAGCGTCAATATTCCGGAATTCCGGCAGCCGGTATTTGAAGCCGGGCAGCCATATCACACGACTACCATTTACAAATTTAAATGATGCATAATTTCAAGGCCGCTCCCTATGGAACGGCTTTTTCACAATTCTCATAGAGAAGATAAGGTCCGGGGCATAGAATGGTTAAAGTATTTTTGGTAGAAGATGAGATTGTTATGCGGGAGGGCATAAAAAATAACATTAAATGGGAGCAGGAAGGATTTGAGTTCGTTGGCGAAGCAAGCGACGGAGAGCTGGCGTATCCTTTAATTCAGAAGACCAGACCGGATATTCTGATTACAGATATTAAGATGCCTTTTATGGATGGTCTGGAGCTGAGCCGTTTAGTAAAGCAAGAGATGCCGGATATGAAAATTATTATTTTAAGCGGTTACGATGAGTTTGAGTATGCAAAGGAGGCTATCAGCATCGGGATTACGGATTATCTGGTAAAACCGATTGCCGGAGCACAGCTTCTGGAAGCGGTGAAAAAGGTCGGAAAGACAGTGCAGGAGGAGCGGCAGCAGAGGATGTTCTTAATGACCTTTGAGAAAGAGCAGCTTGAAAATACGCAGCTTGCCAGACAGAAGCTTTTCCGGAAGCTTGTCTCCGGAAAACAGCCGGTGTCAGTACTTCTGGAGGAAGGGCGGAAGACAGGACTGGATCTGGCAGCCAACAGATACAATATTATGCTGTTCCAGATTTTTGCAGACGGGAAGGCAGAAGGATATTCAGAGGAACAAAATGAAGTGATCAGAACTATTGAAAAAGTGACGGAGGAAATGCCGGAGGTTTTGATGGTGGAGCTTGGCCTGGAGGGCTGGGCGTTTATTTTAAAGGAATTAGGCGAAAGAAAGCTTGGCCAGGTGGAAGAGGACTTTTTTACAAAGCTTCAGAATACCATCTGTAAATACAATGGAATTGAATATTTTGGCGGCGTGGGAAAAGAAGTGGAAAGACTCAGTGAGCTGAATAAATGCTTTGAGGAAGCAAACCGTGCATTTTCTTATCGGTATTTAAAAAAGAGGAACCAGATTATCCGCAGCGGCAGTCAGGCGCGGGGCTGTTCGGTGGACGGAGAACTGCAGCTAAGTAGGCTGAATGTAGATAAACTGGATCGCCGGCTGGTGGACAGCTTTTTAAAGGCAGGTCTTAAAAGTGAAGTAATGCATTTTATTGATGAATATTTTCTAAGTCTTGGAGAAAGAAATGTGCAGTCGCTTCTGTTCCGCCAGTATGTGACAATGGACATGTATTTTGCCACAATAGCTATGCTGGAGCAGATGGGATATGAGTCCCGGGAGCTGGTGGAACGCTGCGGAGACTTTCAGAAGATGGCGGAGGTGTTTTCTACGGTAGAGCAGACAAAGAAGTATCTGAGAAATGTATTAGAGACGGGTATTGATTTAAGAGAAGCAGTATCCAGAAAGAAATACAGCTCTCTTCTGAAGGACGCCCGCAGTTATATTGAACAAAATTATGACAATGAAGATATTTCTCTTAATACCGTGTCTGCAAGTGTGAATCTGAGTCCCAATCATTTCAGTACGATTTTCAGCCAAGAGACAGGCCGGACCTTTATTGAATACCTTACTTATGTACGGATGGAAAAAGCCAAGGAGCTGCTTCGGAGCACCTCCATGAAAACCGCGGAGATTGCCTATGCGGTAGGATATAAGGACCCTCATTATTTCAGCTACCTTTTTAAAAAAACACAGGAATGTACGCCAAGAGAATTCCGGGCAGGGGCGTAGGTGACAGAAAATGCAGAAAACGGGTTCTAATTTAAAAAGCCGCCTGCGTATGCTGCTTCTTGTATGCCTGGTGCCTTTGACAGTTATGATTATCTATCTTTTGGCTATATTAGATCAGTTTTCCGAGCGGTATGATACGATTGTGGAAAATATAACAATGGCAAATGCATACAATATTAACTTTAAAGAAAATATGGATTACCTTATGTATATCATTGTTGTTAATTCGGAACGCGCGGAGGAGCTGGTGGATACGGAACAGCCCCATGTTATGATTGACGAGGCGAGGGAGGTATTTCAGAATCTGTATGAGATTGCAGATGCGGATTATGCCAGAAGCCGTCTGAAAGGAATCTTAAAAAGTCTGAATACACTGGAGGACAGGGTAGAGGAGATTGAGAGGGATGCGCTGGTCAGCGGTTCTTATGACAAGAATATGGAGCGTTTGGATTTGAATATTCGTATTTTGACAGAATTGATTCAGGAGCAGATTCAGAAATATATTTATTATGAAGCTACAAATCTGGAGGTGCTTCGGGAAGGAATCCGTTCCGATGTGGATACGGCCATTCGGATGAGTATCCTTGTTTTTGGGGTGATTCTTGCAGGCGCTCTCCTGATCAGCAGGAAAATCATGATAGGTATTACGGAACCGATTCAGAGACTCTGCGAGATAACCAGACAGGCCGGCCGGGGAGACTTTGCAGTTCGTGTTCAGGAAAAAAGCGATGATGAGCTGGCGGCGCTGAATGCCAGTTTTAATCAGATGGTGGAAAAAATCGGTCGTCTGGTGGAGGACATCCGGATAGAGCAGATTAATCTGCGGGTTACGGAATTAAAGCTTTTGCAGGCGCAGATTAATCCTCATTTTTTATATAATACACTGGACGCGATTATCTGGCTGGCAGAAGCGGGGCAGAAGGAACAGGTGGTCAGGATGGTATCATCACTGTCCGGCTTCTTCCGGACAACGCTCAGCAAAGGAAGGGATTATATTTCTGTTCAGGAAGAGGAGGCGCATATCCGCAGCTATCTTGAGATACAGCAGTTCCGCTACCGGGACATCCTGGAGTATGAGATCCGGATTCCGGAGGAAATGTACAGTTATCAGATTTTAAAGCTGACCTTGCAGCCTCTTGTGGAGAACGCCCTTTATCACGGAATTAAAAATAAGAGGGGGCTCGGACATATTCTTGTGACCGGGGAACAGAGAGAAGAAACAATGATTTTCCGGGTCAGGGATGACGGCATGGGAATGGATGAGGAGCGTCTGAAGGATGTGCGTGAAATTATCAGCGGAGAGCTGGTGGACCAGAACAATCCTTCCGGCTTCGGCCTGTTTAATGTGGATCAGAGAATCCGGCTGAATTATGGGGCTGAATATGGTCTGACGATTGACAGTGAATATATGAGGTGGACGGAAGCAAGGGTTGTGATTCCTGTCGTAAAAAATTAAACTTTTGACGTAAAAAAACAAACTATATTCATAATTTGTTCAAAAAATAGTAAAAAACTGTACTTACTCCCGAAAGAATTCAGTTTTCATTGCGTAAAAATTATGGTATTATGATACTGTCACCGGAGAAATCCGGTACAAAAAATTACATAGGGAGGTCTTTTCAAGATGAAAAGAAAAATTGTCAGCGCATTAGTATGCGCAGCAATGGTAGCAACTATGGTAGTTGGATGCGGTTCTTCTTCCACTACTACCGCACCTGCAGAGGACGCGACAGAAGCGTCTGCAGAAGAGGAAGCTGAAGCACCTGCAGAGAACGCAGACGCAGAGGAAGCGCCTGCGGAGAGTGAGGGAGGCAATGCAAGCGGAGATGTGCTTACTATCGGTTTTGCACAGGTTGGACATGAGTCTGACTGGCGTACTGCTTCCACGAAATCCTGTCAGGATGTATTTTCCGCAGAGAATGGTTATGACTTACAGTTTGTAGACTGTGATAATGATTCTGCAGTACAGCTTGAAGCAGTTCGCGGCTTCATTGAGCAGGATGTAGATTACATTATCATTGACCCGATTGTTTCCACTGGATGGGACACAGTGCTTACCGAGTGTGAAGATGCTGGTATTCCGGTTATCGTTATCGACCGTACGATTGATGACTCCGACAAATATGCAGCATGGGTAGGCTCTAACTTCAAGACCGAGGGTCTTGCGGCAGGCGAGTGGCTGAAGGCTTATGCTGCTGCAAAGGGTATCACAGAGATTAATGCTCTTGTTATCGAAGGTTCTACCGGAGCTTCCGCAACAATCGGACGTACAGAAGGCTTCAAGGAGATTGCTGACAGAGAAGGCTGGACTATTCTGGATTCTCAGAGCGGTGACTTCACTCAGGATGGCGGACAGGAAGTTATGGAGTCCTACTGCAAATCCTATGAAGGAAAATTTAATGTAGTTATCTGCCAGAATGATAACGAAGCATTCGGCGCTATGGATGCTATGACTGCAGCAGGCGTTTCCTACGGCGTAAACGGCGATGTGATTCTTGTATCCTTTGATGCTTGTACCGCAGGTCTTGAGTTCGTTATGTCCGGCGACATTACTGCAGATTTCGAGTGCAATCCTCTGGCAGCTCCGTTCGTAGAGGAGGTTATCAAGACTCTGGCATCCGGCGGAACACCTGACAAGGAAGTTTACATGACTGAGCATTGGTATGTAAATGAGGATGTTGTTCCGAGTATCGAAGTAAACGGCGAAACTCAGGAAATGACAGTTGTAACCCAGGAGATCGTTGACGCTCAGTACTAATTGATTTTGTACCGGCGGGCGTATCCGCAGGCAAAATAAAATTAGCAACTATTGTTGAGGGGAGATTCACTGGCTGAGTCTCCCCTTTCTCAACGGAAAGGATGTAATTATGGACAATAACATTGTATTGACCATGCGCGGCATCACGATGACTTTCCCTGGAGTTAAGGCTCTTGACAACGTGGATTTTACTTTGAGAAAAGGTGAAATTCATGCACTGATGGGGGAGAATGGCGCAGGCAAATCGACACTGATCAAGTGCCTGACGGGTATTAACGCCTTTGAGGCGGGGGAAATCCATGTGGATGGCATTGATGGCCCTGTAGTGAATCACTCAACCCTGGATGCACAGAAGAAAGGTATCTCCACTGTGTACCAGGAGGTAAACCTTTGTCCGAACTTAAGCGTGGCTGAAAATCTGTTTATCGGCCGTGAGCCAAAGACAAAGCTTGGGACTATTGACTGGAAAACCATGGTGAAGAAGTCTGAGAAAATTATGGCAGATCTGGACATGAACATTGATGTAACCCAGAATCTGGAAGAATATTCTCTTGCTCTGCAGCAGATGATTGCAATCGCACGCGCGGTAGACATGGACTGTAAGGTTCTGATACTGGATGAGCCGACTTCTTCCCTTGATGATAATGAAGTGGCAAAATTATTCAAGCTGATGAATCAGTTGAAGGAAAAAGGAGTAGGCATCGTATTTGTTACCCACTTTTTGGAGCAGGTTTATGCAGTCTGCGACCGGATTACCGTTCTGCGTAACGGGCAGTTGGTTGGCGAATATCCGATAGCGGATCTGCCGCGTGTAAAATTGGTGGCTGCCATGATGGGTAAAGACTTTGATGATCTGGCATCTATCAAGTCCGATGAGTCTCCGGTATTCTCCGATGAGGATATTTTGATTGATGCAAAGGGACTGAGCCATAAGGGAACCATTAAACCATTTGATCTGCAGATTCACAGAGGCGAGGTTGTGGGTCTGACCGGACTTCTTGGCTCCGGCCGAAGCGAGCTGGCGCGTGTAATCTATGGAGCGGATAAGAACCAGACTGGTACGCTGCGGGTGAATGGCGAGGAAGTGAAGATCAATGCTCCAATCGATGCTATGAACCTTGGTATGGGCCTTCTTCCTGACGACCGTAAAGCAGAGGGCATCATCGGAGATTTGTCTGTGCGCGAGAATATTATACTTGCCTTGCAGGCAAAGAGGGGCATGTTCAGGCTTCTTTCGATGAAAGAACAGACCGAACTGGCAGACAAATACATAGAGATGCTTCAGATTAAGACGGCAAGCCGTGAGACGCTGATTAAGCAGCTTTCCGGAGGTAATCAGCAGAAGGTGATTCTTGGACGCTGGCTTGCAACAGATCCGGATTTCCTGATACTGGATGAGCCCACCCGAGGTATTGATATCGGTACAAAGACGGAGATTCAGAAGCTGGTTCTGAAGCTGGCGAAAGAGGGAAAGAGTCTGATCTTTATTTCCTCCGAAATCGAAGAAATGCTCCGTACCTGTACGAAGATGGCTGTTCTGCGTGACGGCGCAAAGGTCGGAGAGATTACAGAGAGCCTGACTCAGGAGAGCGTTATGAAAGCAATTGCAGGAGGTGGCGGGAATGAGTAAAGTGAAAAAAATTACGGGAATGGCGTTATTTCTTCCTGTTTTCTGTATGGTTCTGGTTATGGCAGTGAATATTTTGTATGATGCTGTTTCCGGTAACTTTGCTTTCAGCTTCTTTGCTATTTCCATCAGAAACGGAGTCCTTTACGGACGTCTGATAGATATTCTGAACAGAGGAAGCGAGATTGCAATACTGGCAATCGGTATGACGCTGGTAGTATCCGCATCCGCAGGTACGGATATTTCCGTCGGTTCGGTGATGTCTCTGGCAGCATCCTTCTGCTGTATGCTGCTGGCAGGCTACGGCGTATCTTCTACAAATGATCTGGCGGTTCCGCTGATTGTCGGCGTGCTGGGCGGGATTCTGATGGGATGTCTGTGCGGCGCTTTTAACGGCTTCCTTGTGGCATATCTGAATGTACAGCCGATGGTTGCCACGTTAATTTTATTCTCGGCGGCGCGCGCGGTCGGACTTCTGCTCTGCAACAATCTGATTGTGTATGTGCGTAATGATTCCTTTAAATTTTTCGGAGGATACGCAGGATTTATTCCGACTCCGATTGTAATTGCGGCAGTCTGTGTGGCAATTATGATGGTCCTCCTGAAGAAGACTGCTCTTGGATTGTATATTCAGAGTGTTGGTATTAATAAAAGGGCTTCCCGTATTGCCGGACTGAATTCTGAGAAAATCATTTTTGTCTGCTATGTGGTATGCGGACTTGCAGCAGGCATTGCAGGCATTGTGGCTTCTTCCAGAATCAGTTCTGCGGACTCCAACAATATCGGCCTGAACTACGAGCTGGATGCCATTCTGGCGGTAGCACTCGGCGGAAACAGCCTGGGCGGCGGTAAATTTAATCTGGCAGGTTCTATCATCGGGGCTTATACGATTCAGGCAATTACAACAACTTTGTATGCCCTGGGCGTATCTTCTGATGTGGCGCCTGTGTATAAGGCAATCATCGTTATTATCATTGTTACCATTCAGGCTCCGCCTTTCAAAGCATATGTGAAACGGATGTCTGCAAAGAGAGCGCTGGCTAAAGGAGGTGCTGCGGCATGAAAAACAAGAAAATAAACAGCAACACCCTGCTTCTTCTTATTACCATTGCGCTGTTTGTGGTAATGTATGTGGTGGGATGCATCATATATTCCTCAAAAGGTTTTACACATCTGCAGACTTTTCTGAATATTTTGATTAATAATGCGGGGCTTCTCTGCGTAGCGTGCGGTATGACCTGCGTGATGCTGACCGGCGGCATTGATATTTCTGTCGGCTCTCTGATTGCTATGGATTGTATGCTTCTGGCAGTCGGAATGGAGCAGTGGGGAATGAATGCAGTTGTTCTCTGCATGATTGTTCTGTTGATTGGTGTGGTATTCGGTCTTGTGCAGGGCTTTTGTGTCGGTTATCTGGAAATTCAGCCGTTTATTGTAACAATGGCAGGCATGTTTTTTGCCCGCGGTATGACTGCGGTGATCTGTACGGACCAGGTGTCCATCAGTCAGAATGCTTTCTTCGTAGGGTTGGCTAATGCAAAAATACAGATTCCTTTTGGAGCTTACACAAACAGCAAAGGGGTTCTTCAGATTCCGTTTATCCGTATTCCGGTGGTTATTGCCCTGGTGGTGCTGCTTGCAGTATTTCTGATGCTTCGTTACACTAAGTTTGGCCGTAGTCTGTATGCAGTGGGCGGTAATGAGCAGTCTGCAACAATGATGGGTCTGGATGTAAAGATGACAAAGCTGAAGGCATATGTGCTTTCTTCCTTTCTCTGTTCCATCGGCGGCATCTGTTTCTGCCTGAATACGATGTCCGGCAGCGTCAGACAGGCGCTTGGGCTGGAGATGGATGCAATTGCTTCCTCTGTTATCGGCGGCACGCTTCTTACCGGAGGCGTGGGCAATGTGATTGGCTCCTTCTTTGGCGTATTGATTAACGGTACAATTTCCACTCTGGTTAAGACCAACGGTAAGCTCTTAAGCTCCTGGTCCAGTATCGCAGTGGCAGTACTGCTGTGCTTCTTTATTGTATTGCAGAGTGTTTTTGCAAAGATTAAGGATAGTAAAAAATAAGAAAAGCTTACTTTGGGAACCGCTTAGCCGGTTCCCTTTTTTTGCGAAGTATAGTAAGATAAAAGGCAGAAAAACAAAAGGGGAGTATTATTTATGAAGAGACTGGGTCGGGGAGCTGTCCTGCTTTTTATATCTGTTTTATTTCTGACCGGATGCCGTGGAGAAGATGAAGCTTTGGGAGATTCCAGGTTATATGATGAGATGTCCGGCGAAGGAGAGGGGGATATCATAATCGGATTTTCCGAGATCGGTTCTGAGTCCGACTGGCGCAGAGCACATACGGAGTCCTTTAAAAGCACATTCTCGTCCGAAAACGGCTATTATCTTTTGTTTGAAGACGCCCAGCAGAAGCAGGAGAATCAATTAAAGGCAATCCGGAACTTTATTCTTCAGGAGGTGGATTATATTGTGCTCGATCCGATTGTGGAGACCGGCTGGGATGCAGTGCTTCAGGAAGCAAAGGATGCCGGGATTCCGGTGATTCTTGCAGATCGTTTTGCAGAGGTGGCGGATGAGGAACTGTATACGTGCTGGGTAGGCAGCAACTTTTATGAGGAAGGGGAACGGGCAGGAGAATGGCTTATGAATTACCTGAGAGAGCAGGGACGCGGCGACGAGCCGATTCATATAGTGACCCTTCAGGGAACTTTAGGCTCCTCTGCACAGATTGGACGCACAGAGGGATTTCATAAGGTTTTGCTGGAGAACGAGAACTGGATTATGCTGGAACAGCAATCCGGAGATTTTGTACAGGCCAAGGGACAGGAAGTGATGGAATACTTTCTGGATACCTATGAGGACATAGATGTGGTTATAAGCGAAAACGATAATATGGCTTTTGGAGCGATTGACGCCATTCAGGCGGCGGGAAAGAGCTGCGGGCCGGATGGGGAGATTGCTATTATTTCATTTGATTCCAGCTACGCGGCGCTTGACTGTATGCTGAATGGAGAAATCAACGCGGATTTTGAATGCAATCCTCTCTTAGGTCCTATGGTTTCCGATATTGTCCGAAAGCTTGAACGTAACAAGCCGGTGGAAAAAATACAGTATGTAAAAGAAAAATATTTTGATACCTCTATGGATTTAAAAAAAATCATGGAGAATCGTGCCTATTAATCTGAAAAGAGACGCCGCGGCGTCTTTTTTTGTCGATGAGAAACATAGGACAGCATACTCATTTCGTCAAAAAGATGAAACTTTCTGTGCTAGGATGGAGCAAGATGGAGGTTGAAAAAATGATGGAGCTGATGGAAGGGAAAAATACAAGGGAGGAAAAAAAGATTCCAAAAAATATACGTCAGATGGGGGAACCGGGACCGGGAATAAAGGCTCTGATAGAAGACTATGCCTATACCTATCTGCACCAGCTCGCAGAAGCCAACCTGACCTGTATGAAGACGGCAGTTCTGGTTGGAAGGATAGAAGATGAGGGGATTTATGTGCAGGGAGCACTGGAGATAGATATGGGACAGGAAGTAAAGCAGTGGTTTTCCAATGAACACTGGAGAGATATCTTCCAAATGATACAAAAGTGGTTTGAAGGCCTGGAGGTAGTTGGATGGTTTCTGGCAAATCCCGGCTTTCCGCCTGTATTGACAGAAGAACTGAAAAGTCTGCATAACCGGAATTTTTCCGGCAAGCAATATATTTTTTTCCAGATGGACGTGCTGGAGCGGGACGAAGTGGTTTATATGAAGGGAGAGTCAGGACTTACCCCGCTATGCGGTTATTATATCTATTATGAAAGAAATGATAGGATGCAGGCTTATATGAGCCAGCAAAAAGGCGGAGCAGGAATTGAATCGGAGGGAATTGCAAGAGATCGGGCGGCAGCCCGTTTCCGGAATGTTATGCAGGAAAAAAAGGAACAAAATGCTCAGAAAAAGGCAATAGCCTTTTTGTATGCATCATGTACATTCCTTGTGATGGTGATTCTGGTCATAGGGATTACGCTGATTAATAATTATGACCGTATGGCAAATATGGAAAATGCAATCCATCATATTTCAGAAAGTCTTGAAGAGCCTTCTGAGCTGTCTGTTGAAGAAGCGATGGAACAGGAAAACCAGCAGGCGGCTGTATTGGGACAAGATATATCTGAGGAGGCTTCCGGCAATAAAGAAGAAAACGAGGAGGATCTGGCGGCGGAGGAAGAGAACAAAAAAGCAGATGAGGAAGTGCCGGAGGAACCGGTTGAGGAAACATCAAAGGAACAGCCGGAGGAGGCGCAGGAAGTGATGTCTCAGGCGGTGCGGGAGCCGGAGCAGTATCGTGTACAGACAGGTGACACTCTGCTGGAGATCTGCCGGGACAGGTACGGAGATGAGAAAATGGTAAAACAGGTTTGCGAGATGAACGATCTGGAGGACGGAGATATGATCTACGTAGGAGAAATCATTTTACTTCCATAATAGAAAATGCTATACTAAAGATCAGCAGCGCCGGTAAATACCGGTGCTGTCTTAAAACCGGGAGAAAATGATGAGTATACAATTACTTAAAAAAAGTCCGGATACGGATGCCAGTATGAAACAGTATCATAAAAAACTGTTTATGCACCGAATGAAATATATCGGTGCAATAGCCGTTATTTTGATCCTTCTGGGAGTCGGTTTCTGGGGATTGCGTTTCAGCCAGCAAAATCGGGTTTTTACTGCCTATGAGGTAGTGAACAGCTTTGAACGGTCAGATGCGCTTACAACGCAGTATACAGAGTTTCTGGGATATGTGATTAAATACGGGAAGGACGGAATTTCCTGTGTGAATTCCAATAACAAGCTTGTATGGAATCAGACCTATAATATGCAGTATCCTATGGTTCATGTGTGTCAGGGAAGCGTGGCTGTGGCAGAAGAGAATGGAACAGAAGCTATGATTTTTGATGAAACGGGGCTTCAGGGAAATATACAGACGCGGCTTCCGATTCAGCAGATTTCTGTATCAGCACAGGGCGTATTGGCAATCCTGCTGGAGGATGGGGATGTCATGCGTCTGAATCTGTATAATAAAAAAGGCGAGGAACTGGTGAGCTCTAAATTTGAGCTTCGGGATGCGGGTTATCCGCTTCGGATGTCGCTCAGCGCGGATGCAACTAAGCTGGCGGTAACATTTTTCCAGGTTCAGGATGGCAGCGTAAATTCCTGCCTGGCTTTTTATAACTTTGATTCTGTAGGAGAAAATTATGAGGATCATCTGGTTGCGGCAAAGGTAGTTTCGGGGATGGTTTTCCCCAGCGTTCAATATATGGACAGCGTTCATTGCTTTGCGGTCGGAACGGGACAGATTTTACTATACGAAGGAAAACAGATACCGGAGCTGGTTAGTGAGATAACGGTTGACAGAGAAATCCAGAGTGTCTTTTACTCGGATAAGTACATAGGACTTGTTCTGGAGGGAAGCCAAAAGACGTATGCGCTTCAGGTTTACAATACACAGGGCAGGATGGAATTTGAAACAGAGTTTGATTTGGAGTATCAATCCCTGAAATTTTCCGGCGGCAATATTCTTATCTATAATGAATTTGAATGTATGATGCTGAACAGCGCCGGGAAAATTTTCTTTGAAGGAACTTTTAAAGAATCCGTTTCCAATCTGTACACATTGTCAGGAAGCAGCCGTTATATTGTTATGCATGCGTCGAAAACAGACCAGATTCGGCTGAGATAGGAGGAACGGATGGGAACGGTAAACATGGCGGACTGCCTTGGAGGCTTATTTTTAATTATTGGAATATGGGATGGATTCCGAAAGGGGTTTGTGAAAAAAGGAACGTCACTGGTGATTACATTGGTGACGTTGTTTGTTGTCTATTTGGCCGCTCCTTTTGTGGAGAGCTTTTTTCAGGGGGTGCTGCCCTCTGCGATTGCACTGGAAAATCTGGTGGGAAGTGACAGCGAAATATATCGGATGCTTCTGCTCAGCGGCTTTGAAGAACAGGCGGAAGCTTATGTACAGCTATTTGCGGCCAGGGCGCTGTCTCTTTCTGTAACTTATATTGTAGTCAGGATTTTTTTG
The DNA here is from genome assembly GCA_009774155.1 of Lachnospiraceae bacterium. GTDB lineage: Bacteria > Bacillota > Clostridia > Lachnospirales > Lachnospiraceae > Hominiventricola. The sequence goes on along the minus strand of VSNE01000011.1, from coordinate 523 downwards.
CGCACGTTTTTTCTGTCTTTGGAAATGCTGGCGAAGGTTCCGGGGCTCAGCTTTCTGAACCGTCTGATGGGGGCAGGCTTTGGATTGGCGCAGCAGTTGTTGCTTTTATGGCTGTTTTTGCTGCTTGTTGCCATATTCAGCAGTACTTCCTGGGGAGCATACTTATATCAGACTGTACAGGAGAGCGTATGGATGAGCGTTCTATATGAAAACAATCTTCTCTTTCTGATTGGGATTCTGTTGATTTTGAAAATTTGAAAGGCATTATTTATAGAAATTACTACGATTTGGTTAGACAGTCTGGACTTCTGTATGACAGGATAACAACAAAAAATCAGAATTTTTAAAAAAGGTGTTGACATTCTTTGAAACAGGTGATATTATAATCAAGCTGACTGCGAGAGCAGCAGCAAAATCAAATTGATTTCAAGTCAAAAATCTTAAAAAAAGATAAAAAAAGTATTGACAAAGCGGGAAAGATTTGATAAGATAAGCGAGTCGCCGTTGAGCGGCGAGCGGTGAA
>VSNE01000109.1 GCA_009774155.1 Lachnospiraceae bacterium | reverse complement strand
CTTTTATATGAATATAAACGCCTGTTTGAAGCCCCTCCAAAAGAGTGGATTTTCCGTGATATCCTCCGCCTACAATCAAAGTGATTCCCTGGGGAACCGCCATTCCGCTGACGGCTCCATGGTGGGGCAGAATAAAGGTTTTTTCCATGGCAGCAGGAGAGCGGAAGGGAATGCTGTCCTTCATAGGAAGATCGGAAACGCCGCTTTTCCTTGGCAGAACCGCGCCGTTTGCCACAAAAGCAGCAAGCCCTTCCTCCTTTAAAAGCTTCCTTACTGCCTCCTGGTCCTCCGCAAGGAAAACTGCGGCTTCTACCTTTTTACTGTCCAGCTTCCGGTAGAAAAAGCTGTTTTCCACGCATCGGGGCAGAAAATCAAACAAAATTTTTTCCAGCTCGCCGGCGTTGATCGTACGCCCAAAAGCAGGAAACCCAACATGAAACCGGGCAGTTATCTTTGTATCTGTTATCTGGCAGGCGCTTCGTTCCAAGACCTCCTGACCGCATTTGGTGATGGACAAAAGACCGCTTTTCCCGGAGCCCTTTGCCTTGAAATTGTAATCTTCAAACTGGGAAGCAAAGCGTCTGGTCAGAAAATCCTGAAGGGCAATGCGGGAACAGTCCCTTTTATAATAGGCTTCCGGAAAACCGGCAGCCTTGTGAGCAATTTCCACATGAAGGCTGGAAGGAGACGCAAACGGATCTCCCTGCACATGGTCGATAAACAGCGCAAAGCTTCCAAACTGATAGTTCCCGGCCAGTGATTTATAGGCCGGATATCCTTTATGATCGATGGCGCGCAGGGATGTGCGCAGGTCATTGGACGATTTCATATTTTATGTTCTCCTTATATATAATTATTTAATTTACGCTACTCATTAGTATAACAATTTTCTTTCCTTCCCGTCAATGGGCTTGCAAAAAGGGATGAACAGTAGTACAATATAAACAATTATAACTAGTCGCAAAATGGCAGTTTTGCGACTAGTTATAGAAAAAAACAGGATTTAAGGAGGTTTTACATATGCCGATGTCCTATCATGAACAAATGGATCTAAAAAACATTCAAAAGCTCCGGGAACTTCAGAAGGAACTTCCGGCCTTTGCGTCGGACTTTTTCCGGGCTATGGAGATTCAAAAGGCAACCAATACACGGCGCAATTATGCCTATGATTTAAGTACGTTTTTTTACTTTTTAAAAACAGAAAATCCTTACTTTAAGGATAAGGATATCCGCACACTTCCGGTCACTATCCTGGATGCGCTTCAGCCGGTGGATATTGAAGAATATCTGTCCTTTCTTACTTATTATGAAAAGGACGGTCAGAGCTTCAGAAATCATGAGGAAGGCAAGGCCCGGAAGCTGGCGACCCTGAACACCTTCTTTGGCTATTTCCACAAAAAAGAAATAATTCAGAAAAATGCCCCGTCTGTGGTGGATGTTCCAAGAGTAAAGGAAAAAAATATTATCCGCATGGATGCAGGCGAAGTTGCCCGGCTTATTGACAATATCGAATCAGGCGATAAGCTGTCTGAAAAGCAGAAAGTATGGCATACCAAAACCAGGCTGCGGGATCTGGCTATTGTTGTAACTCTGCTGGGAACAGGAATCCGGGTTACGGAGCTGGTGGGACTGGATATCCAGGATCTGGATTTTGACAACGGCAATATGCGGATCATCCGAAAAGGCGGAAATGAAGACCTTGTATATTTTGGAGAGGAAGCTGAGGAGATGCTCCAAAATTATATGGATGAGCGCCTGACTATGGAACCGGAGCCGGGACATGAAAACGCACTGTTCATTTCTCAGAAAAATACGAGGATTACCGTACGTTCCGTGGAACGGCTGGTTAAAAAATATGCTTCCACGGCAACGGCTAAAAAAATTACGCCCCATAAGCTGCGCAGCACTTATGGGACTTCCTTATATCAGGAAACAGGGGATATTTATCTGGTAGCTGAAGTTCTGGGACATAAGAATGTAAATACAACCCGGAAGCATTATGCGGCAATGGCGGAGGATAACAAGAGAAAGGCGGCCAAGGTGATACGATTAAGAGAAAAATAGCGGAAAATAAGCTGCTCTCTTCTATTATTGAATGGATCTGAATTTATCAGGACTGATAGGCCCACAGATTTTTAATCTGCCCGCTCAGCTCTTCATAAGTCCATTTTTTACTGCTCCTTGCTCTGCTGTTTGGATCGTTTACGGAAAATCCCTTTTTATCATATCCGTAAATCATGATAAAATGTCCGGCCGTGGTAAAATCTCCGGGACCCATGGCACAGATAATCGGATGTCCTGCATCCAGCGCCCGTTTCATCTGGTCTTCATTCAGGGAAAGTTCGCTTCCTTTGATGCCGAATGCTTCCGCCCCTTTTGTCATCAATTCCCATGAGGTTCCGGTTCCCTCCACATAATATCCCTGTATCTCTGAATACTGCGCCGTCTCAAAAGGGGTGACAGACGCATCCTTTGTCAGCGCATAAGCGACCATGGCAAGACACGTAGGGCCGCAGCCTGAAATACCAATGCTGCTTTTGTCACCGTAGGAAGCATAGCCCCATCTCCTATCCCATTGCAAAAACAACGGGTAGCTTGCGGACGTATCCTTTTTAGTCAGTGCGGCGTCCAGCTTTTCATGCTTCAGATAGCCCTTTACATAATCTAACATTTCCGGATTATTGGCAAGGGCCGCCAGATAAACCTCCGGGTATTCGTCATAATTTTTCAGAATCTCTTTAAATCCTCTATCCTTTTTGGCCAGCTCTTCTATCCGCTCCTTCACCTCATTTTCCGTTCGGATAACAGGCGGTTCTATCTCATAGGACGGGGAATTCGGAAGCACTCCTGTCCATTTCAGACAGGATATAAGGAGCCCGGCTGCCACGCATAATACTGCCGTTAATATTGTCAGACAGCAGGCGTTGCGTATTTTCCTCCTGAGTCTTCTCCTCTTCTTCCTCCGGATACGTTCTCTTCTCGAAATCCGTTCTTGTTGTCTGGCACGTTCCTCTCTTGTCATAACTGAAATCCTCTCATCTGTACTTACCAGGAACCAATGCCTGGATAGATCTGCTCTGTTTATATTCGCACAATATCAGCGCCTAATTTATAGTAACATATCTGACGGCATTTTCATCTAAAGTTAATCCTAAAATTTCTTAAGAATTGCTGAATTCCAGAAAAAGGAATTAAATATTTTCCGAATATCTGTTTGCTTTTTTTTCATACTCGTGCTATAATAGAAAAAACGGATGTTCGACAAAAAGGAGGAAATCATATGGGATATGGAAAAATCACACCAAAGCAGCAGGAGATTCTGGATTTTATCAAATCTGAGATCTTAAATAAAGGATACCCGCCGACTGTCCGGGATATCTGTGAAGCGGTTCATTTAAAATCAACCTCTTCTGTGCATTCCCATCTGGAAACATTGGAAAAAAACGGTTATATACGCAGAGATCCAACTAAGCCCCGGGCTATTGAGATTATGGACGACAGCTTTTATGTGGTGCGCCATGAGGTAGTAAATGTACCGATGGTCGGCACAGTAGCTGCAGGACAGCCTATTCTGGCTGCGGAAAATATCGAATCTTACTTTCCTGTTCCTGCAGAATATATACCTAATGCCGATACTTTTATGCTGAAGGTCAAAGGGAACAGCATGATGAATGCCGGAATCTACGACGGTGACCAGATTCTGGTACAGCAGCAGACTTCTGCCGAGAACGGAGATATTGTAGTCGCCCTGGTGGATGACTCTGCTACCGTAAAGACATTTTATAAAGAAAACGGCCACTATCGTCTTCAGCCGGAAAATGATTCCATGAGTCCAATCATTATTGACGAAGTGACCATCCTTGGAAAGGTATTTGGAGTATTCCGTCTGTTTCTGTAGCCGGCAGGCGTAAGCTGTCCGGTCTTGCAGGCGCTGTCTGGCCAATGCCTCAGGACAGGAGGTTTGGCCGTTTTTATCGGTCCTCCTGAAATTGCAGGTATTCTTCCAGTGTGATGCCTTGGCTCATGATTTCCTTTGCCGCATCCACACCTACATACCGGAAATGCCAGGACTCATAAGAGACCTTCGTAATGTCCTCCTTCCCTTTTGGGTAACGCAGGATAAATCCATACTGGCTGCAGTTTTCCTGCAGCCATTTAATTTCCTCTGTCCTGGCCTGCTTCTCATCCAGAATCTGATAGTCCTTTGCCACAATATCCACAGCCAGCCCCGTTGCATGTTCACTGCAGCCTACAGGCATGGTTTCTTTAATGACCTCTTCATATGCCTCTGAGACAGAATATCCTCTTTGCATCAGCTCCTCAATATCCTCGTCCAGAAGCTCTCTTTGGCGTTCCATGCTCCGATATCCGGAAGCGATCCAAAAGCTGAGTCCTTCCTTTTCTCCTGCGTGCAGCATATGGTTCAAAGCTTCATAAATGCTGGAATCCACATTTACACCATACTCTTTTATCTTCTGAAGCCTCGGCTTATAAGAATCCTCCAGAGGATGTTCTTTATTTACAAGAAGAATATCCTTTACACCTGCAGATACTTTTGCCAGGCCGGAATTGTCCTCTGAGGCGAATTTCTCTGTCTGATCCTGAATCGCTTCCTGTCCGGATTTCCGGGCCGTCTGTCTGACAGTAACAGAAACTACCTTCCATGCTGCCGTCAGAATTACGGCCATAGCTATATATATGGTAAGGCGCCAGATAACCCTCCGGATTATTCTCCTCTTGATTCGATATTTTCTCCTCTCTGTACTTTGCATAAGCCTTACACTCCTTTTACTTACTATTCTACCAGGTAACGGACTCTGTTAGCAAGCTCCTGAAAACCGACGCTGACTCCCTGATATGCAGGAAAAAGAGAATTTTCAACAACAGACTGTTCGATATAAACGGACCTGCCTTCGTAATACAGGATAACCAGTCCAAGCTTATCATATAGATTCTGGGAACCAATATAGTCATAGCCTTCCGCGTCATAATACTGCATACATCCTATGGCAAATAAGTCTTCATCCGCTGTAATTGCGCTGTCGTATTGCATATTATATAAGTCCTTCATTTTATAGACTTTGTCCTCTTTTGCTTGTATGGCATAAATGTCTGTATCTGCATTGTAAAGCTCTGCATAGTAAATTTGATAGGAAACCGCATGAACAATAAAATAATAATCAAAGGTTTTTGTATCAGAAAAACGCAGATACCAGAAATTCAGCATTTCTGTTTTATGCGGATTCTCCTCTGATTCATAAGTCAGGCTGTAATATCTGGCAAACTTTGCATACTCAGGCCAATATTGATATAAAGCCAGAGCAGATTCCTCCAGCCTGTCACTGTATTCATACTTTTTAAAACCAACCCATGGAAGCATTCCCATCTCTGATGCGGACATTACCTGATTGTATACCTGTTCCAGCAGTTCATTGTTCATCCGTACAGGCTCTTCGATAGATGAGATTAACGTCAGATTTTCTCCATTATAGGTCAGGTTCCGAAACACCTGTACATTTTCCAATACGCTGCCGGAGCTTGGTTCCAGAAAAGAAAAATCATCCCGTTCACCTACCTCCACCCAGTTCAGCTCCCTGAGATCCAGACTCCGGCTGAGATACCTGGGCAGAAATATAACTCCGGCAGTCAGCAGAATAGTTCCTGTAAGGCAGATCCAGAAAAGCCGGTTCCATGTTTGCATCAGTTTTTCTCCTCTATTTCAAAAAATTGTATGACAATCGACGTTCCTTTTCCGGGAATGCTGAAGATTCTCCATCTGACATTATGGAGCTTCAAAATCCGGCTGCAAAGCGCCATTCCAAGGCCTGCTCCGCCCTCCTTGCGCGCTCTGGATTTATCTATCATATAAAAAGCTTCTGTAATGCGCGCAATGTCCTGCTGCTCTATGCCGCACCCGTTATCCGAAATACAGAGAAGGTAGCTTCCCGGATATTCTTTGCCCCTGATATGAATCATACCGCCTTGTTCCACCGCTTTTCCCGCATTATCCAGAAAATTGGTAAATACAGAGATAAGAAGATCCTTCTCTCCTTCTATAATCCCCCTTTGAAGCTCCTGTACCAGATGAATTTTCTTTTCCGCCCGTCTCACCTCCGTCAGACGAACTGCCGTATCCATAAGCTCCTGTATGGAAAAGGGGCGGAACATATAGCTCTGCTTATCTGCCACAATCAGCTCCAGCAGCTTAAAGGACAGATTTTCCAGCCTTTTTCCCTGCTGTAAAATATAGTTGACTGCTTCAACAGTCTCTTCTTTTGTACAGTCCACGGAGCGAAGCATATCCGCATATCCGATAATGGAAGTCAGGGGCGTTTTAAGCTCATGGGCAAAAGATGCGGTAAAGTCCTCCTGACGTTTTGCCTGCATGGTCAGCTCATCCATCTTTTCGGAGATTGTATCTGCCATATCATTAAAGTCGCATGCCAGATCCGCGATTTCATCCCCTCCGTCCTCCGAAGCCCGCACTCCGTAGTCTCCTCTTGTAAAACGTCTCGTTGTCTGGGACAGCTCTGCAATCGATCTGGTCAGCATATGCGTTACCACAAAAACCAAAACCGTAGTGACCGCCGACAAAATCAGCATTACCGTAATATACCAGTCATAATAGTTTTCTCTGTCTGTATAAATATTTGATATGTTTTTGATATTTTCAAGATAATATACATGTTTATCCACGGCAGAACGGCAGGCAAACATAAGATAGGTATCCTCCCCGCGCCTTAGAAGCTGATGTCCGCACGGAGTCTGCTCGTCCAGCATATTCCGAAGCGTATCATCTGAAGAGTCGTATTTTCTGCTTTCATACAGTAATTCCTGAGAGCTGTTGTAGATCCGGTAGGTACCCCCGGAATCTGACAGATTCCGTATAATGGAGGAAGCTGTAATGGGAACGATTTCCTCTGTCCGGTAAACCTCATCCAGAGCATTCAGGTTCATTTCAAAGGAAAGCTGGAACATCCGGTTCTCCCGCTCTCCGTCCTCCAATACCTGCTGATAAGATTTCTCAAAGGTAAGCTGAATCATCCATGTGCCGAAGAGCCCAAATGACAATAAAAGCAATATGGTAAATGAAAAATAAATTTTCCAAAAAAATTTCATCGATTATGTCTCCAGCCGGTATCCTATCTTATATACGGCACAGATATGCTTTTCCCAGCCTAATTTTTTCTTCAGACGCTGTACATGAAGATCCACGGTCCGGCTGTCTCCCATGTACTCCTTTTCCCATACCTGTTCATAGATGGCTTCCCGGTAAAGGGCAATATTAGGATTCTGCGCAAAGAACAGAAGCAGACCGTATTCTTTCAGAGTAAGAAGCACCTGCTTCCCGTTCTGCAGTACGATTCTGGAGGAAAGATCAATCTCTACATCCAGTATTCGGATATTTTTTCCGATTTTATTATAGCGGCGCAGGACAGTCTCCACCCTTGCCAGGAGCTCCACAATTTCAAACGGCTTTGAGATATAATCCTCGGCCCCCATCTTAAGTCCGGCAACCTTATGATCGGTAGTACTCATGGCTGTGATAAAGATAACCGGAAGCTCCAGCGCATTCGCATATTCCATCAGCTCATATCCGCTAATTTTCGGAAGCATAATATCTAAAAGCAGAAGATCATAATGCCCGCTTTCCATCAGATTTGCCGCTTCCTCTCCGTCAAAAGCACACTTACATATATATCCGGCCTTTGTCAAATTTATACGAATCAGATTTGCAATTGGTTCTTCGTCTTCCGCAATCAGTATTTTCAGCATTTTCTCTCTCGTCTCCCTTTTAAACTGTCCATAGAATATACTAACTTTGCATCAGATTTGCATCTTAAATATTCAGATTCTATTTTAAAGAAAAAGGTTGCAGCGATTCGGCAAAAATTGCTGCAGCCTTTTTTGAATCATTTTTATTATAGAGCCTGTAAGAAAAAATGTCACCTTAAGATTTCTTAAAAGGTAATTCTCAGGCGCACAGACTTCTGAAATCCAGCCGGATTAATCTGTTTCCATCTTCATCCCGGGGATTCCTCATATAGAACAGATCCATATTTCTTGCCTGGAACTCCATAACTGCCTGTTCCAGAGAAATAGCGCGATAGGACTTGGGCCAGCGCCCGCCGCTTGGGATGGAAGTTAAATTTTCCGGATCCCATAGAATCAGCGACACAATTTTGGCATGGCATGCCAGCGCCAGCTCAATCGTTTTCTGAAGTCCCAGATATTCCGCCGCCAGATTAATCAGCAGCACTTCCGAATCCTTGACAGCCGGATTGGGGTAATCCTGTTCATAGATATCCTGTTCCTCATAGTGCTCCAACTGCTGTCTGCGAAGAGCGTCCAATAAACCATACATCATTTTCCTCAATCCCTTTTTCCATTTTACATATAAAGTCTTTATTTTTAATCCTTTCACTATAAT
>VSNE01000108.1 GCA_009774155.1 Lachnospiraceae bacterium | reverse complement strand
TTCCGGAGATACGTGACCGATAGACGCCCCCCGGCTTGCGCCGCTGAAACGCCCGTCCGTAATCAGCGCTACGGAAGAGCCCAGCCCCATTCCGGCGATTGCTGAAGTCGGATTCAGCATCTCTCTCATACCTGGTCCGCCCTTTGGTCCCTCGTAGCGGATCACCACCACATCACCGGCTACAATCTTGCCTCCCTTAATGGCTTCGATAGCATCCTCCTCACAGTCAAAGACACGCGCCGGGCCTTCATGCACCAGCATCTCCGGTACAACTGCGGAACGCTTTACCACACCTGTATCCGGCGCCAGATTGCCCTTTAAAATCGCAAGGCCGCCTGTTTCACTGTACGGATTCTCAATCGGACGGATCACCTCCGGATTCCGGTTACAGCATTTCTCTATATTTTCACCTATCGTTTTGCCGGTAACTGTCATGCAGTCCGGCTTCAGAAGATTTTTCTTGGACAGCTCATTCATCACTGCATAAACGCCGCCTGCCTCATTCAGATCCTCCATATATGTAGGACCTGCCGGCGCCAGATGACAGAGATTCGGGGTTCTCGCGCTTACTTCATTGGCAAGCTCCATATCCAGCCTGACGCCTGCCTCATGGGCAATCGCCGGAAGATGAAGCATACTGTTCGTGGAGCATCCAAGTGCCATATCCACAGTCAGCGCATTCATAAACGCGTCCTCTGTCATAATATCGCGGGGACGGATATTTTTCTTAAGCATCTCCATCACCTTCATGCCGGCTTTTTTCGCAAGCTTGATCCTCTCGGAGTAAACTGCCGGAATCGTGCCGTTGCCCTGAAGTCCCATGCCCAGCGCTTCTGTCAGACAGTTCATGCTGTTGGCAGTATACATACCGGAGCAGGAGCCGCAGGTGGGACATACCTTATTCTCAAATTCTGCCACATCCTCTTCGCTCATCGTTCCCGCCGCGTAAGAGCCTACCGCCTCAAACATACTGGAAAGACTTCTCTTCTCTCCCTTTACATGTCCTGCCAGCATCGGGCCGCCGCTGACAAATACAGTCGGTACGTTCAGACGGGCCGCCGCCATCAGAAGCCCCGGTACGTTCTTGTCGCAGTTCGGCACCATCACCAGCGCATCAAACTGATGCGCCATCGCCATTGCCTCCGTGGAATCCGCAATCAGATCACGGGTTACGAGAGAATATTTCATTCCCACGTGTCCCATGGCAATGCCGTCGCAGACTGCGATGGCCGGAAACATAATCGGGGTTCCCCCTGCCATGGACACGCCCATTTTCACTGCCTGCACAATCTTGTCCAGATTCATATGACCCGGTACAATCTCATTGTAGGAGCTGACAATACCGACTAACGGACGATTCATCTCCTCCTCGGTAAGTCCAAGCGCGTTAAACAGGGAACGGTGAGGCGCCTGCTGCATCCCCTTTGTAACTGCATCACTTCTCATCATAATTCCTCCTCATTGTATCATATGTGTTTGCATATACTGATTTTTATATTCTCTCCGCTACCAGAGTTCCCATCCGTTCAGTGTCCGCATAGGCGCAGCCGTCTGACATAATATCTCCGGTGCGGTAGCCGTCCTTCAGAACCTGACGGACAGCCGTCTCAACGGCCTCCGCCTCTTTGTCCAGATCAAAGGAATAACGCAGCATCATGGCTGCAGACAGAATCGTCGCCAGCGGATTCGCCTTATTCTGCCCTGCAATGTCCGGCGCGGAGCCGTGGCTCGGCTCATACAGGCCGAACTTTGTGTCATTTAAGCTGGCGCTGGCCAGCATGCCGATAGAACCGGCTACCATAGACGCTTCGTCAGATAAAATATCCCCGAACATGTTCTCTGTCAGAATCACGTCAAACTGCGCCGGATTCATAACAAGCTGCATGGCACAGTTGTCTACATACATGTGGGATAATGCCACTTCCGGATAATCCTTCGCAGTCTCCTCCACGACCTTTCTCCATAGTCTGGAGGAGTCCAGCACATTTGCCTTATCCACGCTGCACACCTTCTTCTTTCTCTTCAAAGCAATATCAAAGGCGCGTCTGGCAATACGGCGAATCTCATTTTCATTATAGGAAAGAGTATCTGTGGCAGTTCTTACGCCGTCCACCTCCTCTGTCCTTCTTGCGCCAAAGTAAAGTCCTCCGGTCAGCTCTCTTATGATGATCATATCAAAGCCTGCGGCGCTGATATCCCCGCGGAGCGGACATGCAGACCGAAGCTCCTCATACAAATATGCGGGCCTTAAATTAGCGAACAGATTCAGAGCCTTCCGGATGCCCAGAAGCCCTGCCTCCGGTCTTTTAGACGGCTCCAGCTGATACCATGGAGAGGTTTTTGGATCTCCTCCGATGGAACCCATTAAAACGGCGTCGCATGCCTTTGCTTTTTTAATTGTCTCTTCTGTCAGAGGCACACCGTGCGCATCAATAGACGCTCCTCCCAGCAGCAGATCCGTATATTCAAAATCATGTCCATATTTTGCCGCAACAGCATTCAGGACTTTTCTCGCCTCTCTTACAATCTCCGGGCCGATTCCGTCGCCGGAGATCACTCCGATACTGCATTTCATATTTTGATCCTCCTAAAATCCACACAATAAAGGGCGGAAGTATCCTTCCGCCCTGCTTGCATCCTTGCCTAGTTTTGTTTTTCCACTTCCTGGATGGCTGCTTTCTTCATAGGAATACGGCAGTTGCGGTTGCTTCCGAATTCTACGATTACGTCCTCATCAGTAATATCAATCAATACTCCGTAAAATCCGCTTGTCGTTACAACAACATCTCCCACCTCCATGGAAGCAAGCATTGCTGAAACTCTCTTTTGTTCTTTTTTCTGCGGTCTCATAACCATAAAATACATAATTGCGCCAAAGACGACAATATATAGAACAAGAAGCGTCATGGAACCTGTGCCTGAAGCTGTTAATAACATGTACATTTCCTCCTGAAAAAATAACTTAATGTCTATTGTACACAATATCCCTATTTAGGGCAAGCATTTTTTTCTTGAGTTTCCGCAGAATGCCGGACACACGGTCATATCAGACGGGATGCGTCATATCCTCCAGCTTTTTCCTTTTATATTCCTGATAACGGTTCTGCTCAATGGCTTCACGGATCTCTTCCATCATATGATTATAGAAATACAGGTTATGAAGCACGCACAGCCGCATGCCAAGCATTTCCTTCGCCTTCAAAAGATGACGGATATAGGCTCTGCTGTACCGGCGGCAGGCCAGACACCGGCAGCCCTCCTCAATAGGGCTTTCATCCAATTCATACCGGGCATTGAACAGGTTCCGCTTTCCATGATTCGTATAGACATGTCCATGCCGCCCGTTGCGGCTTGGATAAACACAGTCAAAGAAGTCCACTCCCCGATCCACTGCCTCCAGAATATTTGCAGGCGTGCCCACACCCATCAGATAAACCGGCTTTTCCGCCGGAAGATAAGGCATTACCGATTCAATAATCCGATACATCTCCTCATGGCTCTCACCGACAGCCAGTCCGCCGATGGCATAACCGGGAAGCTCCAGCTCTGTGATTTTCTTCGCATGCTCAATACGGATGTCGTCATAAACCGCCCCCTGATTAATGCCAAACAGGAGCTGCTTCTTATTAATAGTATCCTCCAGGCTGTTCAGCCGCTCCATCTCTGTCTTGCAGCGTTTCAGCCAGCGGACCGTCCGGTCGGCGGAATCCTGCACATATTTCCGATCGGCCTTGCTCGGAGCACATTCGTCAAAGGCCATGGCAATCGTGGAAGCCAGATTAGACTGAATCCGCATACTCTCCTCCGGCCCCATAAAAATTTTCCTGCCGTCAATATGGGAGTTAAAATATACCCCCTCTTCCTTAATTTTCCGAAGTCCCGCCAGGGAAAACACCTGAAATCCGCCGGAATCCGTCAGAATCGGCTTATTCCAGGACATAAACCTGTGTAAGCCGCCCATCTTTTTTATTGTCTGATCTCCCGGACGCACATGCAGGTGATACGTATTGGATAACTCCACCTGTGTTCCGATGCTCTCCAAATCCTCTGTGGACACCGCTCCCTTAATCGCAGCCACTGTTCCTACATTCATAAATACCGGAGTCTGAATCACCCCATGCACGGTAGAAAGCTCTCCCCGCTTTGCATTTCCGTCTTTTTTCAATAATCTATACAATCTGATACCTCCAGCCTGCTTGAGTTTCCTGGCAATCGTAAAAATCATTTACAAATGGAAGTATATTATATATACTGAAGCTTAGTCAACAAAATTTACAGAACAGGAGAGCTTCTATGGCAGGTTCAACACTCGGCACTTTATTTTCAGTCACTACCTGGGGCGAATCCCACGGCAAGGGCATCGGCGTCGTCATCGACGGCTGCCCGGCCGGACTTACGCTCACGGAATCCGATATTCAGGCTTATCTGAACCGCAGAAAACCGGGGCAGTCCCGGTTTACCACCCCCCGCAGGGAGGAGGACGCCGTTGAAATCCTCTCCGGCGTATTCAAAGGACGAACCACCGGGACTCCTATTTCTCTGATGATCCGCAACACCTCCCAGCGTTCCAATGATTACAGTGAAATTGCTTCCTACTATCGGCCCGGGCATGCAGACTATACTTATGACTGTAAATATGGATTTCGGGATTATACCGGAGGAGGACGTTCTTCCGGACGGGAAACGGCAGGCCGCGTGGCCGCCGGAGCCGTCGCGGCAAAAATACTGTCTGAGCTGGGCATCACGGTTACCGCCTATACAAAAGCCATCGGCCCGGTCAGCATCAGCTATGATCGTTTTGATTTATTGCAGATGGAAGAAAATGCAGTCAACATGCCGGATTCTGCCGCTGCCAAGCTTGCAGAGGCTTATCTGGACGACTGCCGCTCCCGGCAGGATTCCTGCGGCGGCATTGTGGAATGCGTTATCAGGGGCATGCCTGCCGGTATAGGCGAACCCTGCTTTGAGAAGCTGAGCGCAAATCTGGCAAAGGCTGTCTGCTCCATCGGCGCGGTCAAGGGCTTTGAAATCGGAGACGGCTTTGAGGCGGCCAAAGCAAACGGCAGCGCAAACAACGACTTTTTTTATAAGAAGAAAGACGGAACGATAGGTAAAAAAACCAATCATGCCGGAGGTATTTTAGGAGGCATCAGCGACGGAAGCGATATCCTCTTCCGCGCCGCCTTTAAACCTACCCCGTCCATCAGCTCCAACCAGCAGACAGTCAATACATCCGGGGAAAATATCGTTGTCTCTGTAAGGGGCCGCCATGATCCGATCATTGTCCCCCGGGCAGTTGTGGTGGTGGAATGTATGGCTGCACTGACGACGCTGGATATGCTGATGATAAGTATGACCTCCAGACTTGATCGGATCAAAGATTTTTTCGGACAGTAACAGGCTGCTTATGCCTTTTCCCCAGGCCCTCTGTCTCCGGCTGCAGCCCGCCTTTTGGCGGGCGCCGCCTCTTATGCTCCTACTTTTCGTCGTACTGCTTTACTTCCACACTCTTATTTTCAAAATCTATAAAAAGCTGAAAGGCATATCCGTCATCGCTGGTGTCCCAGATTTCCACATACTTTGGCGAAATTTCTATGAGGATCTCCGTATCCTCATGGCTGTACTTATTGTAGCTCTGCCAGAGATATTTTTTATAGCCCTCTGCAAAACGCTGTCCCGGCTCTTCTGCCACAAGGCCCTTATTCTCTGCGATCCCTTCCACCTGCACGCCGCTCCAACAGACAGCCACATGAGGGTTCTCCAGAAGCTGCTTTGTTTTGCGGAAATTCTTATCCGTCTTAAAATATATTTTCTCATCATAAAACAGACAGCTTACATTACGTACCATAACATAATCCTTCAGGCTGGAGCCAAGGGCCATAATTTTGCTGTTTCCAAGCATCTCAAACATCCGATCCACAGCTTCCTGATAGGTAATTCCTTTATTCAGTGTAAATTTCATCACAGTATCCTCCATATTAGCTGTTAATAATCCCGCGGATTACTTTGCTCAATCGTTTGTAAACCAGAAATGTGACTGCAGAGGTAGCGCCATATTTAATCAGATTAAACGGCACAATTCCCATAATAACCATACCCGCCGCGTCCTTCACCGCCGGATTCACCGCACTGCACATGGCGATGATATCCTCCATTGTCATTCCGAATAATCCTGCATAGAACGGAATAATCAAATACAGATTTGTAATAACCGCTACTGCGGACACCAGAACCGTACTGACTGCCATCCCTATAACCGCGGTTTTCTTTGACTTTTTCCAGCGATAGATCAGCAGCGCCGGCAATACATAAGAACAGCTCAGAATCAGGCCCTGCACTTCGCCTGTTCCGAAGGAAAAGCTTCCCTGTATGATAAGCTGAAGCAGAATCTTTACAAGAATAATGAAAAAAGCGGCCATCGGTCCGAACATATAGCCTCCCATAATCTCCATCACTCCCGACAGGTCAAAGGACAGAAACGGAGGCAGAAACGGCAAAGGAAAGCGCAAAAGCATCAATACGGCGCTGAGCCCGCCCATAAGGCCGATAAAGGCAATGCTTTTCACTCTGGCGCGTCCGGTCTTATCCTGAGCCCCCGCCTGTTTTAAAGCTGCATTCATGGTTTCATTTTTCTGATTCATCCTGAATCCTCCTTAAATTTAAAAATCCCGGGGCCATTCATATGTCCCCGGGTACATTTTTGCAGAAAATGTCTTTTCTCATCCGGACTATACCGTCGGTTCTGGAATTCCTCATTAAAAAAGGTCACCAGATCAGCCGCTTTCGCGGGTCATGGACTATACCATCGGTAGGGACTTTCACCCTGCCACAAAGACTTTTGGTATTCAGTTATGAATAAGTAATTGCAGGCGCATTTCTCTGCTGTAAAATATTATAATCCTATCTCCGGCTATTGTAAATGCTTTTTTGTCCGAAAAAAGCGCCGCCCTGACAGACAACGCCTTTTCCTCAGCTTTTATGGATGAATAACAGATATACGCCTCAGCTTATGCCATGGAGATAGGGCCTCCGCGCAGCTTGCCTGCGGTCACAATACGGTTGATGGCCACCATATAAGCGCCCATACGCATAGAGCCGCCTTTCTCTGCCATCCTCTCCACTTCATCGTACCCTTTCAGCATGATTTTCTCCAGACGTTTGTTTACCTCGTCCAGATCCCATGCCATACTCTGGATATTCTGTACCCATTCAAAGTAAGATACAACTACGCCGCCTGCATTTGCCAGAATATCCGGCACCACCATGATTCCTCTTCGGTTCAGTATCTCGTCTGCTTCCACCGTGGTCGGTCCGTTGGCCGCTTCAATAATAATCTTTGCCCGGATACGTTCTGCATTGTCAGCGGTAATCTGATTTTCCAGGGCTGCCGGAATCAGGACATCACATTTACAGGTCAAAAGCTCGTCATTGGTCAGATAACTTACCCCTTCTGCCCTATAATCCTTCAGACAATGGCTGCGGTCAGACAAATATGCGCTGATTTCCAAAATGTTCAGGCCGTCCTCTTTATAGACTCCGCCGGACCAGTCTCCGACTGCCACGATCTTCTTACCGGTCTCATAGAAAATCCTTGCCGCAGTCCCTCCTACATTCCCCATACCCTGAATGGCATAAGCCTGCCCGTCCGGATTCAGTCCTGCCTTTTTCAGACATTGATAAGTAATGATCGTCACACCGCGGCCGGTGGCCTCGGTTCTTCCGATGGAGCCTCCAAGCTCGATCGGCTTGCCTGTGACAACTCCCGGTACGGAATGTCCCTTAAACATGCTGTAGGTATCCATAATCCAGCCCATAACTTCGCCGTTGGTATTTACGTCGGGCGCGGGAATATCCTGGTCGGGACCGATAATCGGCAGGATTCTCGTCGTATATCTTCTGGTCAGGCGGATCAGCTCATCTCTGGACAGCTCTCTTGGATCTACCTTAATTCCGCCCTTTGCTCCTCCATAAGGAATATTTACAACTGCGCACTTAAAGGACATCCATGCAGACAGCGCTTTTACCTCATCCAGATTGGAATCCTGGTGATAACGGATACCTCCCTTGTAAGGCCCTCTGGAGCTGTTGTGCTGTACCCGGTATCCCTCGAATACTCTCAGCTCGCCGTTGTCCATCTTAATCGGAATAGATACCGTCAGCTCTCTCTCCGGGTAACGAAGCGTCTCATATTCACTTCTCTTAAGCCCCAGCTTTGCGGCAGCCTGATCCAGTACACTTAACATATTTTCATACGGATTGTAACCTTCTTTTGCCATTTTTTTATCCTCCTTGGATATAAAATAATATTTTTAAATATTAAATATATATTTTATTTATTATTTCTATATTATTAGTTAAAAATGATGGGAACCGCCCTGTAAAGGAGTTTCCCAGCCTTTTTTCACATTTTTATTGAAAATTCGTAATCATGATTACTTCCTTTTCAAATCCCTCACGGATTATTTTCACAAA
>VSNE01000107.1 GCA_009774155.1 Lachnospiraceae bacterium | reverse complement strand
AGGGCTGTGTTTATGATTTATGTCGTGCATCGGGTACAGTGGAAATTCTTTCTTTTTGCGGGGATTGTGACAATAGGGGTGGCCGCTGTTATTTACTATGTAAAAAACCTGGACCCGCAGGCTCTCTCCGCGGCGGATTTTCGCTTTGCCCGTATCCGGGCATGGCTGGAGCCTTACGAGTATGAGACAGATAAAGCCTTTCAATCCCTGCAGGGGCTTTATGCAATTGGTTCCGGGGGGCTGTGGGGAAAGGGACTTGGCAACAGTATTCAGAAGCTGGGTAAAATTCCGGAGCCGTATAACGATTATATTTATGCGATTATTTGTGAGGAGCTGGGAATTTTCGGGGCAGGACTGATTATTCTGCTGTTTATTTACCTTTTATATCGTATTTATACGATCTCTCAGACGGCGGCAGATATGCTGGGACGTATGCTTGCCATAGGGGTGATGTCCCATATTTCTCTTCAGGTAATTTTAAATCTGCTGGTGGTGACGCATTTATTTCCCACGACCGGAGTAACACTTCCCTTTTTCAGCTATGGGGGGACGGCCTCCTGCTTTCTGCTGGTGGAGATTGGGCTTGTGCTGAGCGTAAATAAATATAGTGTGAAAAAACGCCTGGATGCGATCCGGGAAGCAAGATTTGAATAAGAGGTGTAAGGAATGTATCGAGACCATACAAGAGTAGTAAAGATCGGAGACCGCATGATAGGGGGCGGAAATCCGATTCTGATTCAATCCATGACGAATACAAGAACAGAGGATGTGGAGGCGACCGTTGCCCAGATCCAGAGGCTGACGGCGGCAGGCTGCGAGATTATCCGCTGTACAGTGCCGAATATGGAAGCGGCGCTGGCATTAAAGGAGATTAAGAAGCAGATCCGGATTCCGCTTGTGGCGGACATTCATTTTGATTATAAGATGGCGATTGCCGCTATGGAGAATGGGGCGGACAAGATTCGGATTAATCCGGGCAATATCGGAAGCCTGGACAGAATCAAGGCGGTGACAGATACGGCAAGGGATCGGAATATCCCAATCCGTGTGGGTGTAAACAGCGGCTCCCTGGAAAAGGAACTGGTGGAAAAATACCATGGCGTTACCGCGGAAGGAATCGTAGAAAGCGCGCTTGATAAGGTGAGGCTCATTGAAGACCTGGGCTATGACAATCTGGTTATCAGCATCAAGTCCTCAGATGTGCTTATGTGCGCAAAAGCGCACAGACTGATAGCAGATAAGACCGATTATCCGCTGCATGTGGGCATCACGGAGGCGGGCACGCTTTTTTCCGGAAATATCAAATCCTCAGTGGGACTTGGCATTATCTTAAGCCAGGGTATCGGCGACACGATCCGGGTATCCCTGACAGGAGACCCGGTGGAGGAGATTAAATCCGCCAAGCTTATTTTAAAAACACTGGGGCTTCGCAAGGGCGGTATTGAGGTAGTGTCCTGCCCGACCTGCGGAAGAACGAAAATTGATCTGATCAGCCTTGCAAATCAGGTGGAAACTATGGCGGCAGAGTTTCCGCTGGATATTAAGGTGGCTGTTATGGGCTGTGTGGTCAACGGACCGGGGGAGGCAAAGGAGGCAGACATTGGAATCGCAGGCGGCATCGGCGAAGGGCTTCTGATCAAACATGGAGAAATTGTAAAAAAGCTGCCGGAGGAGCAGCTTTTAAGCGCCCTGCGCCGTGAGCTGGAGAATTGGAAGAATGAATGAAAAACCGTTTTTTGACGTGTTCCGGACTCTTCAGGTGGATGAACAGTCCTATGCGCTCCTTGCCCAGACAGTGGTGACAAAGGTAGCCACGACTCCGAGACAGGACGTGCTTAGAGTTTATATTACGAGTAAAAAGCTGATTGCCAAAAATCAGCTTTTTCAGTTGGCAAAGCAGATTCAGCGCCAGATTTTCGGCTACCGGAAGGTGCAGGTGCATATTTTTGAAAAATTTCTGCTTTCCGGACAGTATACGCCGGAAAAGCTGTGGTCAGTGTATGAGGAGAGCGTTCTGACAGAGCTTGAGGTGTACAGTCCCTACAAGCGCAGCATTATGAAGAACGCAAAGCTGGAGTTTCCGGATGAGCATACAGTGACTGTAGGAATCTCCAACAGAATCTATGATAAAGAAGCTGTGGACGATCTCCTCCGGATTTTGGACAAAGTGTTCAATGAGCGATGCGGATTCCGGGTCCGGGTGGATGTGAAATATCTGGAGCCGAAAGGTCATGTGAGTATGGAGAAAAGCCAGGCGGAGCTGAAGCAGAGAATTGATTTTCTGACAGAAAACCTTCGGAGGGAAAAAGCTGCCGGGGAGGAAGCCGAGGCTAAGAGCCGGGAAACCGCCTTAGTATCAGAGCGCGGGAACGGTTCCGAAAAAAAGGCGTCCCTGGAGGGTCCGGCCGGGCAGCATAGGAAAGACAAGAGCTTTGACAAAGGCAGATATCCGAAAGGAAACCGTTCCTTCGGGGACCGGGGCTGCCGCAGGAGCGACAATCCGGATGTGCTCTATGGGCGGGATTTTGAAGATGAACCGATTCCTCTGGATCAGATCATTGAGGAGATGGGGGAAGTTACCATCCGCGGCAGGATTCTGAACATAGAGGAAAGGGAAATCCGGGGGGAACGCACAATTATAACGCTGACCGTTACAGACTTTACAGATACGATTCATGTGAAAATGTTTGTCAGACATGAAATCCTGCCGGATATTAAGCAAAAAGTAATATCCGGCGGTTTTATAAAGCTCAAGGGAATGACGGTTCTGGATCGCTTTGATCATGAGCTGACCGTCAGCTCTGTAGTCGGTATTAAGAGGATTGCTGATTTTACCGCGCCCCGTATGGATTATTCCTATAAAAAACGTGTGGAGCTGCACTGTCATACGAAGATGAGCGATATGGACGGCGTAACGGATGTATCCGTTCTTTTAAAACGGGCAAAGGCGTGGGGAATGCCGGCCCTGGCTATCACAGACCACGGCTGCGTGCAGGCATTTACGGAGGCCAGCCATACAATCTCCAAGGATGAGGAGTTTAAAGTAATCTACGGAGTGGAAGGGTATCTTGTGGATGACCTGAAGGAAGTGGTGGAAAATTCCGGCGGACAGAGCCTGGACGGCGCATATGTGGTTTTTGACCTGGAGACCACGGGCTTAAGCGCGGTCAATAACCGGATTATTGAGATCGGCGCGGTTAAGGTGGAGGGCGCAAGGATCACAGACCGTTTCAGCACCTTTGTAAATCCCGGGGAGCCGATACCCTTTGAAATTGAGCAGCTCACCGGAATCAGCGACGACATGGTCATCCACGCGCCTGCTATCGAGGACGTTCTGCCTGAGTTTCTGGATTTTTGCAAAGGGTGTGTACTGATTGCCCACAATGCATCATTTGACGCAGGATTTATTGAAGAAAACTGCCGCAGAATGAATATTCCGGCAGATTTTACGGTGGGAGATACGGTGGCCATGGCCCGGATTCTTCTTCCAAGCTTAAGCAAATTCAAGCTTGACCATGTGGCCAAGGCTTTGAACATATCATTAAAGAATCATCACAGGGCTGTGGACGATGCGGCATGCACCGCGGAAATTTTTGTAAAGTTCATAGAGATGTTCCAGGCGCGGGATGCATATACGCTGGATGATATCAACGAAATGGGAAAGGCGAATGTGGAAGCCGTGAAAAAGCTTCCTACCTATCATATTATTATTCTGGCGAAAAACGATATCGGACGGGTAAATCTGTACCGGCTGGTATCTATGTCCCACCTGGACTATTTTGCGAGAAGGCCCAGGATTCCGAAGAGCGAGCTTTTGAAATACCGGGAGGGTCTGATCATTGGCTCTGCCTGTGAGGCAGGAGAGCTTTATCAGGCAATTCTGAGAGGAGCGCCGAGACAGGACATTGCCCGGATTGTGGAATTTTATGATTATTTGGAGATACAGCCTCTGGGAAATAATGAATTTATGCTGCGGGACAGTAAAAATCCGGTCAGCTCCAAGGAGGATCTCAGGGAAAATGTACGCCGGATTGTGCGCCTGGGCGAGGAATTCGGAAAGCCGGTGGCAGCCACCTGCGACGTACATTTTATTGACCCGGAGGATGAGGTGTACCGCCGGATCATCATGGCCGGGAAAGGCTTTGCAGATGCGGATCTGCAGGCGCCGCTGTTTCTTCGGACTACGGAGGAGATGCTGGAGGAATTTGCATTTCTCGGCGCTGAAAAAGCGGAAGAGGTCGTGATTACCAATACCAACCGGATAGCGGATATGTGCGAGCATCTCTCTCCGGTGCGTCCGGACAAATGTCCTCCGGTGATTCCGGATTCCGATAAAATTTTAAGGGATATCTGCTATAAAAAAGCTCATGAAATGTATGGTGAGAGTCTGCCGGAGGTGGTGACTGAGCGGCTGGAGAGGGAACTGAAATCCATTATCGGCAATGGCTTTGCAGTTATGTATATTATTGCGCAGAAGCTGGTGTGGAAATCCAATGATGACGGTTATCTGGTAGGCTCCCGCGGCTCTGTCGGTTCGTCCTTTGTGGCGACTATGGCCGGTATCACAGAGGTAAATCCGTTAAGTCCGCACTATATTTGCCCGGGCTGCCATTACAGCGATTTTGATTCGGAAGAGGTGAAAAGATTTTCCGGTATGGCAGGCTGCGATATGCCGGATAAAGATTGCCCGGTATGCGGGATGAAGCTGAAAAAAGAAGGCTTTGACATTCCCTTTGAAACCTTTCTGGGATTCAAAGGAAATAAGGAGCCGGATATTGATCTTAATTTTTCCGGAGACTATCAGTCCAAGGCTCATAAATATACGGAAGTTATTTTCGGAGCAGGGCAGACGTACAGAGCCGGGACGATCGGCACACTGGCGGATAAGACGGCGTTCGGCTATGTGAAGAGATACTATGAAGAACGGGGGATAAGTAAAAGGAACTGCGAGATAGACCGGATTGTCCTGGGCTGCACGGGCATCCGGCGGACGACAGGACAGCATCCGGGAGGAATTATCGTACTTCCCCTGGGAGAGACTATCTATTCCTTTACTCCTGTACAGCATCCGGCAAATGATATGACAACAGATATTGTGACCACTCATTTTGATTATCATTCCATTGACCACAACCTGCTTAAGCTTGATATACTGGGGCATGATGATCCTACGATGATTCGTATGCTGGAGGATTTGACAGGAATTGACGCGACGGCGATTCCCTTGGATGATCCGGCTGTTATGTCCCTGTTCCAGAATACGGATGCTCTTGGCATTAAACCGGAGGATATTGGCGGCACGAGGCTTGGCTCTCTTGGAATCCCCGAATTCGGAACGGAATTTGCCATGCAGATGCTGATTGATACCCATCCGACCCATTTTTCTGATCTGGTGCGGATTGCAGGGCTTGCTCATGGCACAGATGTGTGGCTTAACAATGCCCAGACTTTGATTCAGGAGGGAAAAGCAACGATTTCCACAGCGATCTGCACCCGTGATGATATTATGATCTATCTGATTGGCATGGGTATGGACAGTGAGCAGGCTTTTACGATTATGGAAAGCGTCCGTAAAGGGAAAGGACTGAAGCCGGAGTGGGAGCAGGCCATGACAGAGCATGGAGTGCCGGACTGGTATATCTGGTCCTGCAAGAAGATTAAATATATGTTCCCGAAAGCCCACGCAGCGGCCTATGTGATGATGGCATGGAGGATTGCTTACTGTAAGATTAATTATCCGCTGGCTTATTATGCCGCCTATTTCAGTATCCGTGCATCGGCATTTGACTATGAAATGATGTGTCAGGGAAGAGAACGGCTGGAATATTATCTGGAGGATTATAAACGCAGGAGCGATACTCTGTCCAAGAAGGAGCTGGATACCCTGAAGGATATGAAAAGCGTGCAGGAGATGTATGCCCGGGGAATTGAATTTATGAAGGTGGATATTTATAAGGCAGAGGCCCATAAGTTTCAGATTATTGACGGGAAGCTGATGCCTGCCCTGTCCACCATCGACGGCCTGGGAGACAAAGCGGCCGATACCCTTGTGGAAGCGGCCGCCCAGGGTCCGTTTCTTTCAAAGGATGACCTTCGCGAGCGCAGTAAGCTGAGTAAAACCATTATTGACCTGATGGGGGATCTGGGACTTTTGGAGGGGCTGCCGGAGTCTAATCAGCTATCGCTGTTTGATTTCGGAAAACAGTAACAGATACTTTACTTATCGTCTTTTTTGGGCTATACTAAACTGTGTATGCAGTGAAATACATAATGTGGCTGCATTACAAACATAAGACAGACCCGTGGTCTGTGAAATGGAGGAACACAGATATGGTAAGAGCAGTTGTAGGAGCAAACTGGGGAGATGAGGGGAAAGGCAAGATTACCGATATGCTCGGCCAGGAATCCGATATTATAGTCAGGTTTCAGGGAGGCGCCAATGCAGGACATACAATTATCAATAATTACGGCAAATTTGCGCTTCATACCCTTCCGTCCGGTGTGTTCTATAATCACACTACCAGTATTATCGGTAATGGAGTTGCACTGAATATTCCGGTGCTGTTTCACGAGCTTCAGGGAATTGTGGATCGGGGTGTTCCGGAGCCGAAGCTTCTTGTATCTGACCGTGCTCAGATGGTGATGTCTTATCATATTCTTTTTGATAAACTGGAGGAGGAGCGCCTGGCAGGTAAATCCTTCGGCTCCACCAAATCCGGCATTGCACCGTTCTACTCGGACAAGTATGCGAAGGTTGGCTTCCAGGTCAGTGAGCTTTTTCAGGATGAGGCAGAGCTGAGAGAGAAGATTGAACGTGTGATTTTGCAGAAGAATGTGATTCTGGAGCATCTGTACCATGCTCCGGCGCTGAAGGCGGAAGATATTTACAAAGAACTGATGGAATATAAAAAAATGGTGGAGCCGTATGTATGCGATGTATCCGCCTATTTGTGGAATGCGGTCAGGGAAGGAAAAAATATTCTTCTGGAGGGACAGCTTGGTACGTTGAAGGACCCGGACCACGGCATTTATCCGATGGTAACCTCTTCCTCCACACTGGCGGCTTACGGCGCCATCGGCGCGGGGATTCCGCCATATGAGATTAAGCAGGTCATAGCTGTCTGCAAGGCATATTCCAGTGCGGTCGGCGCAGGTGCATTTGTCAGCGAGATTTTCGGCGAGGAGGCTGACGAGCTGAGGCGGCGGGGCGGAGACGGCGGAGAATATGGCGCAACCACAGGCCGTCCGAGACGTATGGGATGGTTTGACTGCGTGGCCTCCAGATATGGATGCCGTCTGCAGGGAGCGACGGATGTGGCATTTACGGTGCTGGATGTTCTGGGGTATCTGGATGAAATTCCGGTATGTGTGGGCTATGAGATTGACGGTGAAGTAACCTCTGAATTTCCTGCCACCTATCTTCTGGAAAAGGCAAAACCGGTATTGAAGGCGCTTCCGGGATGGAAATGTGATATCCGCGGTATTAAAAATTATGAAGATCTGCCGGAGAACTGCAGAAACTATGTAGAGTTTGTGGAGGAGCAGATTGGATTTCCTATTACGATGGTATCCAACGGGCCGGGAAGGAACGATATTATTTTCCGAAAGAGAGTATTATGATTCAGAATATTGTATTTGATATTGGAAATGTGCTGGTGGATTTTTGCTGGCGGGAGCATATTGCAGGCTGCGGATATTCTGGGGAGACAGCGGATCGGCTGGGGAGAGCCATGATGCTGAGTCCTGAATGGAATGAGATTGACAGAGGCGTGTGGACGAATGAAGAGCTTCTGCAGGGATTTATCGCAAACGATCCGGAGCTGGAGCCGGAGATTCGGACTGTGTTTGCCGATCTGAGCACTTTGATCAGGGAACGGAGCGGTTCTGCGGAATGGATTTGTTCTTTGAAGGAAAAGGGATACAGGGTTTATTATTTGTCCAATTTTTCAGAGCGTGTAAAGACAGAAGCGGCCGGGCAGCTTTCCTTTCTGGAGGAAATGAACGGCGGGGTTATGTCCTATACGGTCCGGCTGATTAAGCCGGACCCGGCTATTTATGAGCGTCTGTTCAAGTGGTATGAGTTAAAGCCGGAGGAGTCTGTATTTTTAGATGATTCTGCGGCAAATATCCGGACTGCCAGAGAACTTGGAATGTATGCGATCCAGGTGGAGAGTCAGGAACAGGCGGCGGAGGATTTGCGGAAGCTGTTAAAACAGATAAACGATTAGTACAACAGACCGGGAAGCGGAGGGCGAGGCCTTCTGCTTCTTGGCGTTTGGCGGAGGAGAAAATGATGAGAGATATTTTAGACGTGCATACCCACACGCTTGCCAGCGGACATGCTTACAATACGATGACGGAGATGATTCGGACGGCGCAGGAAAAGGGTCTGGAGGTTTATGGAATCACGGAACATGCGCCGAGGATGCCGGGAAGCTGCCAGGATTTTTACTTTCACAATCTGAAGGTGGTGGAGCGTCGGCATGGAGATCTGGAGCTTCTGCTGGGTGCGGAGCTTAATATTCTGGATAACAA
>VSNE01000106.1 GCA_009774155.1 Lachnospiraceae bacterium | reverse complement strand
ATATGAGAATGGAATCACAGAATATACGACAATGCAAAGCTATATGCAGGGTTATGAGAAAAATAAAGGCAGAACGCCGCATGAATAGGGAGTAAAAAATGACAGATTGCGTCCGGAGCAAGAAGAAGGGGACGGCCGAAGAACAGAGGCCGTCCCTTCTTTTGTAAAAATATCTTTGCGGTATTTCCGGGGTTTTAGTGATGAAACAGGCGGATGCCTGTGAACGCCATAGCCATGCCGTATTTGTTGCAGCAGTCGATGACCAGATCGTCGCGGACAGAGCCGCCCGGCTGGGCAATATATTGAACTCCGCTTTTATGGGCGCGTTCAATATTATCTGCAAACGGGAAAAACGCATCAGAACCAAGAGTCACATCGGTCATTTGATCCAGCCATGCGCGTTTTGCCTCTTTTGTGAATACCTCCGGTTTTGTCTTAAAGATTTTCTCCCAAGCGCCGTCTGCCAGCACATCCATATACTCGTCGCCGATATAGACATCAATTGCATTGTCGCGCTCCGCGCGTCCCAGCGTATCTGCAAACTGAAGCCCAAGCACCTGAGGAGACTGACGGAGGAACCAGTTGTCAGCCTTGCTTCCGGCCAGACGGGTGCAGTGTACGCGGGACTGCTGTCCAGCGCCGATGCCGATGGCCTGTCCGTCCTTTACAAAGCAGACGGAGTTGGACTGGGTGTACTTTAATGTAATCAGGGCAATCTTCATATCCATAAGAGCTCCGGCAGGGACTGATTTGTTCTCTGTCACCAGATTAGACAGGAGTTCATCATTTACCTGGAGTTCATTTCTTCCCTGCTCAAAGGTGATGCCGAATACCTGTTTTCTTTCCGGAGAATCCGGAACATAGTCCGGGTCAATCTGGATAACATTATAATTGCCTTTTTTCTTCTGCTTTAAGATTTCAAGAGCCTCTTTTGTGTATCCCGGAGCGATTACGCCGTCGGATACCTCTCTTTTAATCAGCCTTGCGGTATCCGTATCGCAGATATCAGAGAGGGAAATAAAGTCGCCGAAGGAAGACATGCGGTCGGCGCCTCTGGCTCTGGCATAGGCACAGGCGAGAGGGGACAGTTCTCCAAGGTCGTCCACCCAGTAAATTTTCGCCAGCGTATCGGTAAGCGCAAGACCGACGGCAGCGCCGGCAGGTGATACGTGTTTAAAGGAAGCGGCGGCGGGAAGACCGGAGGCCGCCTTTAATTCTCTGACAAGCTGCCAGCCGTTGAAGGCATCCAGGAAATTAATATAACCTGGTTTTCCGCAGAGGACTTTGATGGGAAGGTCATTTCCATCCTCCATAAAGATGCGGGATGGTTTTTGATTCGGATTACAGCCGTATTTAAGCTGAAGCTCATTCATAAGTGTGTCCTCCTATTTGTTTTTATTGATGATTCTGGATCTGCAGACACCGGTTGCAATGTCGATATAGCGGACAAAGAGAGAGACCTTGTTGTCTTCGTTCAGACTGGTCCAGATCATATCGGCAAATGCGTCCATATCATCAGGTATGGATACCGGCTTCGGCTCCCCTTCAAAGCTCGGAAGCGGACTGCCGTCATGCATATAGGTGTGAATGAAATGCCCCTCTCCGGCCTTCGGCTTTTCATAAGCGAATGTATAACGGTGGCAGGAGTCCGGGTCGCCGTGATTGCTTTTCAGAATAGACATGGCATAATTGTATTTTCCGTCTTCAATATGCATGATTCCGGAAATACGGGGAGTATAGTTCGGGGCATCGGGCTCAAATTCACGGGAGCGCAGGGACTGCTCAAAGGTCATCTGTCTGTCCATGCCTTCATAGATCGTATCTGTCTGATCCCCGTTGGTGATAATCGTTTTATTGCCCAGTACGCGGACCGGAGCATAAATAATAAGACTCGGGTCCTCCAGCCTGGAAGGATCGAATGCCTGGGTGCGGATGCCTTTTCCGTCCTCTACGAAAATACGGTTGCGGCTGTTGGAGCTTCTGCCCATGATAAAGTAGGCGGCAGCCGCCTGACTGCCGTCGGCAGAGCGGCCGATGATGATGCCCCGTCCGGGATAGGAATTGGATGAAAGCTCCTGTTCAAGAGATAAATGATTCATACGTTCCTCACTTTCTGAAAAAAATTTCTGTTTTCACTGTAATAGGTTTTATGCCGGAACACAAAGATGCCTGGGAGCACAGCATATTTGTGTGCGCCCAGGCGGTCGGCTTTTTGTATCGGCTGCGTTCCCCGCAGGTTTTCCCTGCCGCAGGCAGCGCCTGCTTTCCGCCAGTTGCGCAGCTTATACCAGTATCTTATAAGAAACAGCGCCTTTTTTCAAGCGGAAAATAGAATTACTGTATTTTTTAAAGAGTTACAGAGTTTTTATAAATTTCAGGAAAGCTTCCCGGCCCTCTTTTGTGCACTTGTAGACTCCGGCATCCTCCAGCACCTGGACAAAGACCTTTCCGATCTCCTGCCGGAGAATATCCTCTATATTTTCCTCTGTAACAGAAGCGTAGCGGGGCAGAAACTCTGCGACCCATTCTGCATGCTTGGAGAGCGCTTCGTTCTCCTCCACATTCTTTCCGGCAAGTATGTACTCTTTTAAAAGGGCCATTTCCTCTTTTAACCGGGACGGAAGGACGGCCAGCCCCATAACCTCAATCAGTCCGATATTTTCTTTTTTAATATGATGCAGGTTTGCATGGGGATGATAAACGCCCAGAGGATGCTCCTCTGTGGTAATGTTGTTGCGCAAAGTAAGATCCAGCTCATAAACATCGCCGATCTTACGCGCAATAGGAGTAATCGTGTTGTGCGGTTCTCCGTCTGTGTATGCGAAGATAAAAGCATCCTCATCTGTGTAGCCGCGCCATGCAGCCAGCGTGTGGTCAGCCAGATCGATCAGGCGTTTTTCATCCTGATGGCGGATACGCAGGACAGACAGGGGCCATTTGACAATACCGGCTTCCACATCCTCATAGCCCGGAATCGTAACCGGGAGCTCTATGGGGGCTTTTGCCATGGCAAAGGTATAGTTTCCGCCCTGGAAATGGTCATGGCTTAAAATAGAACCGCCTACAATGGGAAGATCCGCATTGGAGCCAAGGAAGTAGTGGGGGAACTGCTTTACAAAGTCAAACAGCTTGATAAAAGCAGCCCGATCGATTTTCATCGGCGTATGCTCCCCGTTAAATACAATACAGTGCTCGTTATAGTATACATAAGGAGAATACTGGAATCCCCAGCCGCTTCCGTTAATGGTAATCGGAATAATCCGGTGATTTTCCCTTGCCGGATGGTTGACTCTGCCTGCGTAGCCTTCATTTTCCATACATAGCTGGCATTTCGGATAGGAGCTGGCTTTCGCATTTCTGGCAGCGGCAATTGCCTTTGGGTCCTTTTCAGGCTTGGACAGATTGATGGTAATGTCCATATCCCCGTATTCGCTTGCTGTTTTCCATCTTTGATCCCTGCATATACGGTAACGGCGGATATAGTCGCTGTCCTGACTGAATTTATAGAAATAGCCGGTTGCCTCCTCGGGAGATTTTTTATATCGTTCCCAGAATTCCTTATGTACCTGGGCCGGTCTTGGGAGCAGACAGTTCATAAGGCGGGTGTCAAACAAATCCCGATAAGTAATGCTGTCCGGAATCAGCTCCCGGCGGCAGGCTTCATCTAGAAGCTCTTTTAAAATATCCTCCAGGGGTTCCTCCGGAATGGAGTCTGGCTCTTCATAATCATCTTCGTGAAACAAATCCAGAAGCAGGTTTGTAGTATAAATTCTTTCACACTCCGGCACAAGCCCTGCAGAAATACCGTACTGTACCAGCGCCGCAATTTTTTCTGATAACATCCTATACCTCCCAATCCATCCAATATTAATCTAATGCATGCGCGCCGTCGCCGATGTCAACAACATAGAATTCCGCTTTGTTTCCGGTTTTTTCCTCATAAGCCTTGTCGAGAGTGCGGATAAATAAATCCACAGACTCATTTTTTACGATGCTGACCGTGCAGCCGCCGAAGCCGCCCCCGGTGATGCGGGAACCGAGGACGCCCGGAACACTCCATGCCAGTTCGGCCAGGATATCGGTTTCTGCGCAGGAGGTCTCATAATCGTCCCGGAGAGAAATATGGGATTCATTGATCAGCTTTCCGAAGGTGTCAATGTCATTTTTCTTCAGGGCGGCTACCGCATGGATGGTGCGCTGATTCTCGTAGACCGCATGCTTTGCGCGTTTTTGGCAGACGGGGTCCTTGACTGCGTCCTTGTATTGCTCAAACTGTTCTTCTGTCAGATCGCCTAAAGCTTTAATATCCACAACGGACTGAAGATCTTTTAATGCAGTCTCGCTTTCTCTTCTGCGGTCATTGTAGGCAGAGGATACAAGACTGTGCTTTACCTTGCTGTTTGTGATGACGATCTTGGCATCGGGAAGCTTAACAGGAGCATATTCATAGTTTAAATTGCTGGTATCCAGAAAAATCGCACAGTCCTTCTTTCCCATGGCAGAAGCGAACTGATCCATGATACCGCAGTTCATACCGTTGAAATTGTTCTCGGAATACTGCCCGATTAAAGCCAGATCCACCATGGAAATATCAAATCCAAAGGTATCCCGAAGCATCAGTCCGGTCAGCACCTCCAGGGAGGCAGAGGAGGAGAGTCCGCTTCCGGCCGGGATATCTCCGCAGATCAGAATATCTGCGCCGGCCGGGATATGATATCCCCGTTTTTCAAAGGTCCACATAATTCCCTTCGGATAGTTGGTCCATCCGTCCTTCTCATCCGGAACCAGATTGTCCAGAGAAATCTCCACGATACCTAAATTTGTGAAATTAAGAGAATAAAAACGGACGGTCCGGTCAGTTCTGGGACGAATGATTCCATAGGTTCCGATTGTCAGGGCACATGGGAACACATGTCCTCCGTTGTAGTCGGTGTGCTCGCCGATCAGGTTTACGCGGCCTGGGGCAAAGTAGGCTTTTGGCTCGCCTTCCGGGCCGAAAAGCTCTGCAAATTTTTCTTTTAATTGCGTTACATTGACTGCCATATGTATTTCCTCCTTATGATATACTGCTGCAGTGCAACTGTGTTTCCTGAATGCGTACAGTTTTGTCCGGTCTGTCCGGCAGCAGCGAAGTGTTCCGGCATCCTTTCGTCCGCCGGTATTGACATTTATGTTAATATCAATATAATGAGAATTACATAGAGATTCAACAAGAATATTTGTATAAAATAGAAGGATATTGAGATTATATGCAGCTTCAGATCGATCAGAAACAAAAAGAGATCAAAAGCCATGGAAGCTATGAGTTTCCGGTGCTGGTAAGCTATGAAAGACTGTCTTATTTTGATACCGGAGAGTTTCCCTGGCATTGGCATCCGGAGATTGAACTGACCCTTGTTATGGAGGGGAGGATTGCCTATCAGGTGAATGACAGTTTGTATCACCTGAAAGCAGGAGAGGGCATGTTCTGCAATACGAACGTACTCCATTCCGGACGGGGGCTGGAGACGCCGGACTGCAGCTATCTGTCGATTACCTTTCACCCGAGGCTTTTGTACGGCTACAGCTCCAGCGTTATGCAGAATAAATATATGAATCATATTTTAAAGAGTCCCGCATTGGCATCCATTCATTTGGTTCCGGAGGTGGACTGGCAGAGACAGGTATTGGAAAGGCTGGAGAAAATTCGTTTACTGGATAAGGAGCGTCCGGTTTCGGAGGAACTCCAGATACAGATTGTCCTGCTGGAGATCTGGCAGCGCATTTTCGAGCATGTGGAAGCGCAGGAGCTGGATTATACGGAAAACGGGCGGGATACAGAGCGTATCCGGGAGATTATGGAGTATATTCAAAAGCATTATGCGGAAAAGATCACGTTAGAAGATTTGGCGGCTCAGATTCATTTGTGCAAAAGCGAGAGCTGCCGTCTGTTTAAACGGTAT
This sequence comes from Lachnospiraceae bacterium, assembly GCA_009774155.1. Taxonomy (GTDB): domain Bacteria; phylum Bacillota; class Clostridia; order Lachnospirales; family Lachnospiraceae; genus Hominiventricola. The sequence goes on along the minus strand of VSNE01000106.1, from coordinate 2,599 downwards.
ATGAATGAATCGATGTTTGATTATCTGCTAAGCTACCGGGTGGAACGAAGCCTGGAGCTTCTCAGGCAGTCCGGACTTGATGTGACGCAGATTGCAGGACAGGTAGGCTTTGCGAATCCGGGATATTATTCCAGGATATTTAAAAGGAAGATGGGGTGCGCCCCTTTGGAATACCGGAAGAGCCGGAGCAGAGAGAAAAAATAAAGGGCGGCATGATGCAGACTCTTTGTAAGGGTCTTGTATTATGCCGCTCTTTATAAACCTGCTACAGGTTTTTCTTTTTATATACAAAATACAATCCTACAGTTGTAAACACCGTCAGATAGACAAGCAGGATTACAATTCCCTGAAGCCCTGCCGGTTCTCCGGTTGAGATGCTTCTGACCATCCGGCTGGTCTGAGACAGGGGCAGTGCCGCAATGACCTCCCGGACTCCCCGGGGAATGTTATCGGTAGAAAAAAAGGTATTGCACAGATAAGCCATCGGCATAATAAAATAATTGGAAAACCGGGGCACATCTGCATGATTTTTTGCCAGAAAGGATACTACAATACCGATGGAGGCAAATACGGTTCCGTTTAAAAACAGAATCAATACAGACAGCAGATTAAAGGTCAGCCCGGGCTCAATAGGAAGCACAAGACGCAGGATGATGCCTCCGGCATACAGGCCCCGCAAGCCTCCCGCGATGATCTGCCCCGCAATAAACTGCCACAGGGGCGTAGGCGAAATAATCACCTGGTCGAAAGCCTTCTCATACAGCCTCTGCACATTCAGGTTCTGGGCAATGGCGTTAAAGCTGCCGTTCATGGTAGTCAGTGACACAACGCCCGGAATCAGAAAATACAGATAAGGCTGTCCGTTCATAGTAGTCCGTATTCCCCAGCCGAAAACGACCAGATACATCAGAGGCGCAATCATGGCGGCCAGAGTAATGCGGGAAAAATCCCGGATAAATTCTCTCCACTTTTCCCATAAAATCGTTATAATTCCCATATTGAATATTCCTTCCAGTTCTCTAGGACAGGCGCTTGCCTATCTGCTCCACAAAGACATCCTCCAGTGTGGTATCCCGAAGGCTTACCTGTCCCTGTACCTGGGACAGATAGTCAATTGCCTGGGAACGCTCGTGAAAATAACGGGTATGAATACCGTCTGTATGCATCTCGTCAACGGCATAAGCGCCCAGCTTCCGGATTAAATGAGCGGGAGTGTCGATTTCGTTCAGCCTTCCGCCGTTCATCAATGCAACACGGCTGCACAAAGACTGCGCTTCCTCAATATAATGGGTGGTCAGAAGGATCGTCAGCCCCTGTTCATTCAACTGGCGCAGCAGATTCCACATCTGCCTGCGGGAAATGGCATCCATTCCGGCAGTGGGTTCGTCCAGAAGCAGAATCCGGGGCCCGGTCAAAAGAGCCCTGCAGACCATAAGCTTACGCTTCATCCCGCCGGAAAGCTTGCGGACAGTCTTTCTGCGGTGATCGGTCAGTCCGGCAAACTCAAACAGCTCCTCCGTTCTGGCGCGAATCTGTTTTACCGGCATAAAATAAAGGCGTCCCTGGTATTCCATAATCTCATCCATATCCATATCCTGGCGCATGGAATACTCCTGAGTGATAACGCTGACCTTTCTCTTAATATCCTGTCTCTTTCTGGTGAGAAGCTCCCCGTCAATACGGATTTCTCCGGAAGTAGGCAGAAGAAGTGTGGATAACATTCCGATGGTGGTCGTCTTTCCCGCGCCGTTTGGTCCCAAAAGTCCGAAAAATTCTCCGGTCTCGATCCGAAGCTTCAAAGAATCCACGGCTGTAAAGCCTTCAAAGGTTTTCGTCAGATTATCCAGTTCGATCATGCCTGTGTATGGGGCTCCTTTGCGATAATGAGGGAATAGTATCCGGCGTCATCCGGAATTTCTTCCACTCCCCGGTAAATATGTTCATTATCCATGCCGCAGTTTTCAACCATAATGACCTCCTTGCCGCTGGCCGCCAGAATTTCTTTTACCTGATTCATTTTTCTGCCGGATTTCATCAGCACATAATTGCCGGGAATGTCCAGCCTGCTGTCCAGGCGGTGAACTGCCGGCACAATATGAAGCTGTTCATTCCACTCCGCAAGGGAGGTATTGGTCCTGGCGGCGGCGGCGCAGAAGGAAGTAATACCGCTGACCAGCTCGGTGCGGTAGCCCCGGGCGGCGATTCGCTTCTGTACATAAAGATAAGTGGAATAGATGGTCGGATCTCCAAGCGTCAGGAATACAACATTTTGTTCTTTGTTCAGATAAGCTTCGATGATTTGAGCAGCCTTGTCATGATTCCGGTTCATTTCGTCCTGATCATGGGTCATGGGCATTGCCACGGGCACCAATGTTTTCTGAGCCAGCTCCGGTACAGCCTGTACGGCGATTTGGAAAGCCACAGTTTCTTCCGCAACCGGTCCCGGAAGAGCGATTACTTCATTTTCCCGGATCAGGCGGACGGTTCTCAGGGTCATAAGCTCCGGATCTCCTGGTCCGACGCCCGCTCCGTATAAAATTCCTGCCATAATTCATGATTCTCCTTTGTATGGTACTGAAATATATGGATTTTATTATAC
>VSNE01000105.1 GCA_009774155.1 Lachnospiraceae bacterium | reverse complement strand
TGGTATAATTTCCCACAAGATAATAAAGAGTTATCTAATTGACACTTTTACCAGGCCGTCATGCCGCGCCGGTATAAGAATACAATCGGCGCAAATTAAGGCTGCATTCGGAGCGCATCTAAGCTTGAAATATTTTAATAAAACCGGATTCTCATAATCTGAAATTCCGACGATCCAAACCTTCCCGGATAAAGGGTTGCAGACTGACATCTTGTTAAACTTGGTTGTGATGATTCCCTGCAATGATACGTCTTCTATTTTATAATTTGTCAGTTTGTCCAACTCCGGCATTCCCTGTAATGGATCATATATAATATATCCGCCCTTTGTTGTCTGCACCGCCATTTCTGTTCCGTCTAATCTGGCGCTGTCTGCAGTATCCACATAAAGATTGTTTTTATAGACGCTGCATATTTGCAGTTGTTCACCAAGAGATTTGAACCATAAGACGTTACGGTTTCCGGCAATGCCGACCGCGCCATTTATCGTGCCGTTTACAATGCTTCTGTAATACATAAGACCTGTGCTCTCTATATCTTCTACATCAATTATTTTTCCATCTTCAGAAACAGCCTGCGCAACAAATACCGGATTATTTTTGTCATGTAAATCAATGGCTTCCCATTTCTGCCAGGAGGATTGAGCGATTGCATAATTTCCATCCTCCGTAATTCCGACAGAAAATACGTGGCTTTGATATGCTTCTGAGTTAATAAAGCTGCACTGACGGATTTTTCCCTCTCTGATTTCGTAGATGCCTACGCCTGTTTTCTCCGCCGTAATGATATAACCATCTTTTGTTGTACTTATATGTTTTACAGCATGCTCTGTTAATAAAGTATCATACAGGTTCAGATCCTTATCTAAAAGAATCAGTCCCTTATCGGTTCCTGCAATATACCAGGCATCGACCGTATCTATTGTATAAACATCATAATCTTCTAATACATAGGCGATGTCTTTATCCTGATATTTTGTTTCTTCCTTTATAGTGTAATTTTCCTGGGATATTTCCGTCTGGCTGTGTACGGCGCCGTCAAATGAATATTTGTGTATGTCAGAATAAGTACACGCAATATAAATATCACCATCGTTCAAGTACAGCCCCATCGCAGGTGAAGCAATGGATTCTGCATGGTCATAAGGAAATACAACGTTATCTTTACTGGTAAAATCAACATAATCATCGCTGTCTTTATTAATGGGAGTAATTAGTCTGGCTACCCGCTTCGGAGCATACGGATTACGGACATTATAAATATAGGTTCCATTAAAACAATCTGTAAAATATGCATAGCCGCCGTTTACTTCCACAGACCAGTCATCGTAACCGGAACCCTTCATACTTCCGTCTGTCTTAACAGTCGAGCGCCAGACCGGATTTGAAATATCAGAAATATCATAGATTTCCAGTCCATTGCCGGTTCCATAGCCGGCAGCCCCGATCTTCTCATAATGAAGCGCCGCTTTATATCCTGTTACAACATATAAAATATGATCTTCTATAAATACTTCTCCGCAATATCCGTCAACTGCAATTGTTGCAGCAAGTTTCGGCTCATCTTCAGCCGAGAGGTCATAGATTTCAATTTCCCGCGTATTCCAGCAGCTTACAAATAAGTAATTTTGATTGATCGTACAGCGGTAGCATTCTTTTCCTCCCGCTATTTTCCTGATAAATTCAGGGTTTTCCAAATCTGATATATTAACAATTTCTACTCCATAAAAGCGGCCGGCAACGAACATAAGATCTCCTGAGAAGCAGACATCGTTAGCCCGTTCCAAAGTATCATAGCAGCTAATGATATACGGATTTTCCCTGTCAGAAACATCAATAAACCAAACTCCGTTTTCTCTTGCTGCGACCGCTACCACATTATCGTTTACCCATTCAATATGCCGTACAGTTCCAAGATGCTTGATTCTTGCAATGACATGATATTCTTCATCTGCATTTTTTTGAGATATTTTCATTTGTCCATTGCTGACAGAATAAATATATTCCCCGTCTCCTATCAGATCTGTTGCAGGTCCCATCCCTGTTCCCGTCTCATGAGTCTCAAGGACCACCTCTTTATCCTGCGACGATGGATATGTGCCGTTTGGAATGGCAGATGGATGAATAGAGTCCTTATCATATTCATAAACAGAGACGTTTGTGAGAAAAGTCTTCTGACTGTCCGACAGCCCTGGTTCTATTTCCCAGTCAAGGGAGTCAATGACATTTCCGTCTATGCTGGGGTAATAGTATGTCTGCCATTCTGTCGAAAGACAGTAGGGATGACTATCCTCATCTCCAAAGCTTACAGAAACCTTTGCGGCCGTATTTTCCGCGCGCATATTAAATTTCAGCACATAATATTTATCATCTGAAAGCCTTCCCTGCGGAACAGAATAGTGGACGGCAGTATCTTCAGCCTTATAGTTATCTCTAAAATCTTCAAATGAAATAACTTTCTGCCCGTTTTCCATGTCAGAATCCAATCCTTTGACAGTTACTACACGTATTTTGTTTTTGTTTTGCTCTCGGTTAAACAGCAGTAATATTCCGGACAGACACAGCACAAAAGCAGCAAGGATGATACAAATGCAGCCTGTCTTTTCCCGTTTCTTTTGCTTTCCCATTATAATTCTCCTCATCGGTTTTTCTTTTCCATCCAGTAACTGCCGGCCGAAAAAAGGGGGATTTCAGAAGAATACAGGATGTGCCTGATACCGGTATGGCGGGCTGCTAGACGGATAACTCTTTATTATCCGCCAATAGCCCAGTCTAACCGTTTAGCTTTAATTTGATACATAAAAGAACTGCCGCACCATGATTTTTAAATCCTGGTGCGGCAGTTTTTTGCTGTTTATATATGGAAATCTTTCCTGGGATGCTTGGTAGTCAGAATGTCTCTTTGTTTTGAGAGGGCAACGTGGGTATATATTTCCGTGATATTGATAGAGCTGTGGCCTAACATTTCCTGAATGTATCGGATATCCACATCGTTTTCCAGAAGACAGGTTGCAAACGTGTGCCGGAACATATGGGGCGTAATGTGCAGCTTAATTGGGGTAAGTGAAGTATATTTGTTAATCATCCTCCGGACTGCCTGGTCGGATAAGGGCCTGCTGAAATGATTTACAAAAAAATAACCGGTACATTCTATCTCTTTTTTATATTCTCTGCTGTATTTTTGCAGAATGCTGACCACATCCTCATTTCCAATCTGTATCCGCCGCTCTTTGGCGCCTTTTCCATAGATCAAAATAGTTTTTTCAAATAAATTGATACTGGATGCTTTCAGGGAACAAAGCTCTGATATCCGTATACCGGTGGCAAAGAGAAGCTCAACCACGGCAATGTCGCGTAGGATATTACGTTTTTGGCGGCAGCTTTCGGCAGATCGGTATTGCTGATACATGGCTGCCAAAAGGGCTTCCATGGGGTGCAGAGGGATTGTCTTAGGTAAAATAACAGGCTCGCGGAATTTTATCTGTATTTTATTAAACGGGTTTGTATCAATCACATCCTTATATTCTAAATAGTGAAAAAAGGCTTTTACAGACGCGATTTTCCGTTTTACAGTTTTGGGCTTGTAGTTTAAGTGCAGTGCGGCAATAAATTTTTCTAATACTTCTGTGGTAATGGATGGAATCTCATTTACACCAATCTGGGCTGAGAATTGTCTTAAATCAATTCTGTATGCCTTTAAGGTTTTGCTGTCTAACCGTTTTTGGTACTGACAGAATTCTAAATAATGGTTTGTAATTGCCTGTAAGTTGTTCATGGTCAGGTCTCCTTTGTTTTTCTATTATTTTATCAGATTGGTGTGAGCCGCAGATGGATCAGTCAGGCGCGTCAGTGACTGCCTGCTTTGCCGATATTTGCATCTATCCGACCGGTTCTGCGGCCTTGTCATGCTTTTTAGCCTTTGCTATAATTATTTTGTAAAATTTTGGAAAATAAGGTAGCGGGGGATAAAGAAAATGGAGATCCGGGATCATGAATTATGGAAGCTGTTAGAACAGAAGTCAGAAGGAGAAAAAGCTGCAGAACAGGCATTTGAAGAAGCAGTCTGGCAGATATGCGGATATGGGATTACTTTATCTAAAACGATTCGGGATACCTTTCAGACCTATACGCTGCACGACGAGACTCATATCTGCAATGTAATGACCATTATGCTGAAATTGCTGGGAAATCTTAAGGACTGCCTGACTAAAGAGGAATGCGCTATGCTGATTATGTCCGCCTGCTGCCACGATATCGGCATGAGCGCTTCAGAGGAAGAGAAGGAATATCTTCGGAGCTGTCCGGACTGTATGCAGGAATATCTGGATAAGCACCCGGGCGACTATACGATTGCCTATCAGGGCGGCGCAGATGAAAATGCACAGATTACGGAGGAGATTCTGCGGCATTATATCCGGGTCAATCATCACAGCCGGGTGTCCGAGCAGCTGCAGAATATACAATGGCCGGCCGCTCTGGGACATTCCATGAACATAGAAGAGCTGATTGCCGTCTGTCAAAGCCATGGAGAAGATCCGTCGGACATCCGCAGGCTGCAGCGCTTTGCGCCGAATCTTGACCTGTATTTATGCGCGGTGCTGCTGCGTCTTGGAGATATTCTGGACTTTGACGCCACCAGGGCGCCGGATGAGCTCTATCGTTATATTAATCTGGCCCGGCTTGACGGTATGGAAAATAAAATCAGCCGTTTAGAATGGGACAAGCACCAAGCGTCCCGGGGCTTTACTTTTGTACAGGATGAGCAATGTACGCTGCTTTACCGGGCAGAATGCTCCAGCATTCAGGTGGAGCGGGCGATTGTGGACTATCTGGACTGGGTGGACAAGGAGCTGACTGCCTGCGGGAAGCTGATCCGCTATATGGAATCCCGCTGGCGCTCCCTGATGCTGCCCGGAAGGGTAGAAAAGCAAATTACGGCAAGAGGCTATCTGTCCGGGGAATATACGCTGACGCTGGATCAGGACCGGGTGCTGGATCTGCTGGTGGGACGGGAACTGTACAGCGATCCGGCCGTATTTGTACGGGAGCTGATTCAGAATGCCATTGACGCGGTGCGTACCCGGAGGCAGATGGATAAAAATCTGCCCCGGAATTGGAAGCCTCAGATTAACATCCGTACATGGGTGGACGACGAGGGTTATTACTGGTTCCGGATTGAGGACAACGGCATCGGTATGACCGAGGAAACGATTCAAAAATATTTTCTGAAAATCGGCCATTCCTACTATAACTCGGACCAGTTCCGGGCCGATAAGATCCGCTGCGGGGCAGATTCGGAATATAAGCCGATCAGCCGTTTCGGCATCGGGCTTCTGTCCTGCTTTATGGGCGATCCGAAAAATAACCAGGTTGAGGTGACCACCAAGCATTTTATGGAAAACGGCGTGCGCCATCCGGCGTACCGGCTGAGCATTAAAGGTATTAACGGCTATTATTATCTGGCAAATGATACGGAGCAGAGAACAACGGCAATGGAAATGCCGGACTGCCCGAAAAAAGGAGAGAGGTTTATATCCGCGCCCGGCACCGTTATCGCAGTCCGGTCAAATCCGTACCAGTCCGGCGGCGCCCAAAGCTTTAAGGATATTATCGACAGGTATGTGCTGTATCCGGAGATTCCTGTTCACTATGAGGGGATCGAAGGTGTCTGCGACTACAGAACAGAGCAGGAGTTTATGGATGCTGTCCACGAGATTACCCCCTATTGTGCGGACGGAGATTATCAGCCGGTTCAGCGGATCTACATGCCGGAAAAAGATTTACAGCAATTTCAGCAGAGATATCCGGAGGTGGTATGGGAAGAAAAGCCAAGACTTGCCGTCTACTGTCTGCCGGTGGATTAATTTACGGACAATCCGCTGATTAAGGGGGCATGTGCTGTTATCCGGGCTGAGGGGAAGGGAATCTGGAAGGCGGAGGGGCTGGATAAAAAGTATATGCCGGAGATAGAACTTTTTATTTTGCAGTCCGTTGAAGATGCTCTTGGTATAAAGATATCCTTTGGTTCCACAGATGATTTGGAGGAAGATATACTACCTGTTTTGAAATCTCAGTTAAAGCAGCAGGGGATTGAACTTTATGGCTATAATGCATACGACATAATGCAAAGGTTCTCATCTGAAAAATTCCGGGGTTTATCACAGCAGGAGGTTCGCGCAGGTCTGTCCACACAGTCAGAATACGAAAGTACCGTTTTTGCCGGCACGCTGGGACAGTTTTCATGGTATCAGTCCTGGCTTAGCCTGGATAAGCAGGATGGTTATGACAAAACCTTTGTACATGTACATAACGGAGTGGTTGCAGGTTCTTCTGGTTTTTCATTAAGTCATACGAACTATACAGAGAGAAATATCATATTGTTTAAAGATAAATATTGTCCCAATCTTAATCTCTCTCGAAACAGGATTCAGAACTGGCCGCTGGAAACGGTGTGCAGTCTTACTGCGCTTGCTGCTTATATGGACCGGAGGCTGAAAAGATACGGTACATTTTCCGATATGTTTCACAGAGAGTATCATCGTTTCTCTGACAGGGCTTATTTGGCGTCTGTACAAGAATACTGGAAGGTTCTGGAACGAAATCCCTCTTTGCTGCCGAAGCTTTTGTTTTGGATTGATTCGGGAGCAAAAACCTTATCGGAAATTGAGCTTATCATGAAAACACAGGATCAGGTGATTCTTCTGGAGGAGGAAGCGTTTCATATGGCCGTTCTTCTGCAGCGGTTTGACGTAAAAATAGCTTCCATTGATCGGAAGGGAATTTCGATTTGTCTGAAGAAAAAATCAGAGGATTCTGCCTTGGGAGGGCTTTTGGATTTTCCGCCCGCGCTTTTTCTGCCGCCCAGTACCAACAATATCACTATTCTTTCTAATCTTTATGACGGATATAATTATAGAGACAGGGAGACATATAATTCTGCGCACCCATTTTCCGGATGGCTGATACAGAATCAAAGCCTGCTGCAGCGCAAGGTTCCAGGAATTTATCGGCGAATGATCCGATATTTGAAAAACGGAGGGGATATTATAAAAAACATGAACGCGGTTCTTTCGCAGCTGCGTCAAATTCCTCATTTGGGGATTGAGGTTTATCGGGATTTGACAAGGGATGACTTTTTTATCGGGAATGACAATGAACCTTAAGAGCGGTCATGAAGGGGCGGCGTACAGAGGGGGAGCACGAAAGGCGCAGTTTTTTCATTCATTTAAAAACCGTGACACCGCAGGTCTGTCCCTTGCTTTTCTTTTTACTAACTGTTATGATTAGTGAAAACAGAAAATATGAGGTAAAAGGATATGAAGATAGAGTGGAAAACCTGTTATCGCATTGGGCTTAGTATTTTTCTGCTGTTTCTGTGCGTTCATTACTGGAATACGGCCGTGGGGCTTTTTCTGCTGGCATTTAAGGCGGCGGTTCCGCTTCTGACAGGCTGCGCCATTGCGTATATGGTTAATATTCTTATGAGCTTATATGAAAAATACTATGTCCTTTTCCGTGCGAAAAAAGGGGGAGCGGCCGATAAAGGCAGACGGAGCGTCTGTATGGCGGCGGCTTTTCTGACCCTGTTTGCGGCGGCGGCGCTGCTGGTGAAGATGGTGGTTCCGGAGCTGGTTTCGTGTATCCAGCTTTTGGGCGTGAAGCTTTCGGAGGTTATCGGGCAATATGGGGACAGCCGTTTTCTTCCCGCGCTGCTTCCGGAGGAAACGCTCAAGGCTCTGGCTTCTATGGACTGGGAGAAAACGATTCAGCAGGCAACCCGTTTTCTTTCCTCCGGCATAAGCGGAGCGGTGGGAACCATGACCAGCATGGTTGCATCCTTGTTTTCCGGTGTGGTGACCTGCCTGGTGGGCTTTATTTTTTCTGTCTATCTTTTGTCAGGCAAGGAGAAGCTTCAGAGTCAGGGCCTCCGGCTTATGCGCAGCTACCTCCGCCCGGAATGGAACAGAAAAATTCTGTATGTGCTCCGCGTCTTGAACGACAGCTTCCACCACTATATTGTCGGGCAGTGTGTGGAGGCCGTTATTCTGGGAAGTCTTTGCGCCGGGGGAATGCTTATTCTGAGGATGCCCTATGCGGTCATGATTGGCACGCTGGTGGGCTTTACGGCGTTGATTCCTGTGGCGGGCGCATATATCGGAGCCGGTGTGGGCGCATTTATGATACTGACGGTATCGCCCTTAAAGGCGGTTTTGTTTCTGGTGTTTATTGTAGTGTTGCAGCAGGTGGAGGGAAATGTGATCTATCCCCGGGTGGTAGGAAGCTCCGTGGGGCTTCCGGGCATATGGGTGCTTGCTGCTGTTACAATCGGAGGGGGATTATCCGGAGTGCTGGGGATGCTGCTGGGAGTTCCGCTTGCCGCTTCCTTGTACCGGATGCTCCGGGAGGATGTGGGCAGGCATGACGGGAAGGGCTGAAAAACAAAAATACAAAGCCGGTTATACGGCAGGGAAAAGACGGATGTGTGTGTTTCCCCGCCGTATTTTTTTGTCCGGAAATATATTTTATAAGGGCTGTACAAGAAGC
>VSNE01000104.1 GCA_009774155.1 Lachnospiraceae bacterium | reverse complement strand
GCCTTAAAGGCCATAACTTTCAATATAAAACATCTTTATTATACCTTTCTTCCATCCCTTCGACAAATCCCACACATCATATTCCGCATATCAAACCGCACATCCGGAAATTTTTTCAAACGGACTCTCTATGAAACATCTAACCAGGAATTAAATCTCTTCAAATGCAGCCGGCGCCGCAGGGTTTTCTGAAATTAAATAAGAGCCATCAACCGGAATCATATGATACCGGTCAATGGCTCTACAGCTTTTCTTCTATATATTCTGCCGGGCGCAGCCGGCGGCTATAAAAAAATATTTTTCACATCATTAAACAGGACCACAACCATCAGCCCCATCAGCAGCACAAACCCGATAAAATGCACCATACTCTCTTTCTCCTGGGGAAGCGCCTTTCCGCGCACCGCTTCTATCAGCAGAAATACCAGCCGTCCTCCGTCCAGCGCCGGAATCGGCAGAAGGTTCATCACGCCCAGGTTCACGGACAAAAGAATGGACATCATCATCATACTCAGCATTACATAATACCAGCCGTCTGAACGGTTCGCCTCATACGTATCTCCAATAGCTCCTACAATTCCCACCGGCCCGGACATGTCATCCAGACCCACCTTTCCCCGGAACAGCATCATAAGACTGTCCACCGTCGCCTTCAGCCAGTAACGCAGCTCTGCATAGCTGTACTTTATAGTCTGAAGCACATTTCCCTTTGCCCGGGCGGATATTTTTTCAAAGCCATACCGATAATATCCTGCTTCATCCTTCACCGGCTGAATGGATACTGTATAATTTTCTCCGTTTCTCCGATAAGTTACCTCTGCCGTCCGTCCCTGATTAAAATTATTGAACAGACTGATCTCCCTGTATACATAGGTCCGGCTTCCTCCCATTTTCACAATCTCGTCCCCGTCCTGCATTCCTGCCTCTGCCGCCGGATATCCGGGCGTCACATTCACAATGGTATCATCATATCCGATGTTTGACACAATAATAACTGACAGCACAAATGCCAGCAGGAAATTAAAAACCGGCCCCGCCGCCACAACAGAGATTCTTGCCCAGACAGACTTGCTCCCGAAGGAGCCTTTCTCGTCGCTCTCTTCGTCCTCTCCCACCATCATGCAGGAACCGCCAAAGGGCAGCAGCTTTAAGGAATAATGCGTTCCTCCCCATTCATGGCTCAAAAGCCTCGGCCCCATGCCCACAGAAAATTCTGTGACCGTGATTTTATTATATTTCGCCAGTAAAAAATGTCCCAGCTCATGGACAATGACAATCATACTGAATATCAGTAGCGCCAGAATAATACTCAATCTACCACCTGCTCTCAATCATTTCATAAACCGCAGCCTCTGTTTCCAGAATCTGCTCCACCGTCGGCGCATCAATTACTCTATGCGTCTCCATACAGTTCCCGATTATCTCCGGAATATCCAAAAAGCCAATTCTGCGATCCAGAAATAAAGCCACCGCACGTTCATTGGCCGCATTATATACTGTCGGAAGACTGCCTCCTGCTGACGCCGCGTCAAAGGCAAGGCGCAGTCCCGGAAAATTCTCCGTATCCGGCTTTTCAAACGTAATCTGATTCAGGCTCCAGAAATCCAGCCGATCCCCCGGCAGATATCTGCGGTCCGGGTAATAAAGCGCATATTGAATCGGAAGCCTCATATCCGGCGTTCCAAGCTGGGCAATTACCGCTCCGTCCACAAACTCCGCCATAGAATGAATAATGCTTTTCGGCTGCACCACGATCTGAATGTCCTTCGGCTCCACACCGAACAGCCATCTAGCCTCCATCATCTCCAGTCCTTTGTTGACAAGAGTAGCTGAATCAATCGTAATCTTACGCCCCATGGACCAGTTCGGATGCTTCAGCGCATCCTCCACCTGTACATTTTTCAGTTCTTCTTTTTTTCTTCCCCGGAATGGCCCTCCCGACGCGGTCAGCCATATTTTATGAAGCTGTCTGCGGTTCTCTCCGTTCAGGCACTGGAAAATCGCGCTGTGCTCGCTGTCCACCGGAAGGATCTTTACACCGCACTCCTCTGCCAGCGGCATAATAATATGCCCGGCCGTCACAAGCGTCTCCTTATTTGCCAAAGCAATGTCTTTGCCTGCTTTCATTGCCTCAATTGTCGGGCGGATGCCGATCATCCCGACAACGGCAGTCACCACAAGCTCGGCCTCCGGATGCCGGGCAACCTCCAAAAGCCCTTCCATGCCGGCAACAATCCGGACATCCAGATCAGCTACCATCGTCTTTAATTCCTTCGCCTTTTCCTCCGTCCATACGGCAGCCAGGGACGGATGGAATTCCCGAATCTGTTTTTCCAGAAGCTTCACATTAGAAGCTGCCGCCAGAGCAGTGATTTCCAGATCCTGATTTGCTCTTGCCACTTCCAGTGTCTGGGTCCCGATAGAACCCGTAGAACCCAGTATCGCTATTTTCTTCATATGTTTTCTCCTATCCCACAACAACAACCGCCAGAATATAGATCATCGGCGCCGTTACAATCACGCTGTCAAAACGGTCCAGAATCCCTCCATGTCCCGGAATCAGCGTCCCGTAATCCTTAATCCCGTGCTGACGCTTTACTGCCGAAGCCGCCAAATCTCCCACCTGGGATGCCGCCGCCCCTACCGCGCAGATAAAGGCATACACAGGAGCGGGAACTCCTGTCAGAACTGCATAAAGCGCTCCAAGCGCCGAGGCTCCCGCAATGCCTCCCACAGCTCCTTCAATAGACTTCTTCGGACTCAGGACAGGGGCCAGCTTATGTTTTCCCAGAAGTACCCCTGTACAGTACGCAAACGTATCGCACCCCCAGGAACAGAAAAAAATCAGCCATACAAGATAGAAGCCCCCCTCAAGCATCCGTGTCAGATAGATAAAGCTCAGCATAACCGGCACATAGACAATTCCAAAAAATGCCGCCGTCACCTTCTGCGTATCATATTTGGGAAATGTAAATACATAGCCTGCCAGCACGAGCATAAATGCCGCCAGTAAGGCCAGCCATTTCAGTTCCGAAGCCATCCGTATTTTTTCTGCCGCCTCGGGCCTTCCGGTCAGAATGACCGCGAATGTCCATAAAATCGAACCCAAAAATCCGATTCTCCCTATTCCGCGGGTAATGCTCATATCAAATACTTTATAAAATTCATCCAGTCCGATATATCCGATTACTGCCACAGAAAGACCCAGCAGCCACCCTCCGGACCAGCAGGCCCCCAGCACCAGAAGCACCAATATCACGCCGCTCGAAAGCCTTGTCAAAAATGAATTCATTCTTCCTCCACTCCTCCATACCGGCGGTCTCTCTGATTAAATTTTTCAATCGCTTTTGTCAGCTCCTCTTTTGTGAAATCCGGCCACGGCACATCTGTAAAATAGAACTCCGTATAGGCAAGCTGCCACATCAGATAATTGGAAAGCCGAAGCTCTCCGCTTGTTCGTATCAGTAAATCCGGATCTGGAATTCCCGCGGTATCCAGATGTTCGGAAATCACATCCTCTGTAATATGCTCCGGACGGATGCCCTCCGCGGCGATCTTCTGCACTGCCCTCCGGATTTCGTCCCGGCTTCCATAATTAATGGCAATCGTAAAATTCAGTCCGTCCTGCCCTGCGGATTCCCGCTCCAGATCCGCAATACTCTTCTGGATATCCGGCGCCAGTCCGGCCTTGTCTCCAATCACGCGCACACGCATATGGTTCTTTTTTGCCGTCTTTACACAAGTTTTCATATAGCTGCGCAAAAGCCCCATCAGCGCATCCACCTCGTCTTTGGAGCGTCTCCAGTTTTCGGTTGAGAACGCATAAACGGTCAGATATTTAATCCCCATATGGTAGGCGTCCTCACAGATACGCTCCACATTTTTTGCGCCCTGCGCATGTCCGTAATTCCGGGGCATTCCTTTGGCCTTTGCCCACCGTCCGTTTCCGTCCAGAATAATTGCCACGTGCTGCGGAATCTTCATATGCAGCCTCCTTCTTATAATCGACAAACAGGCAGATGCCTCCGGCACCTGCCTTGTCTTCGGTCCCCTGATGATTATACGGTCATAATTTCTTTCGTCTTCTCATCAATTGCTTTATCAATTTCAGCAATATATTTATCGGTCAGCTTTTGAGCCTTTGTCTCCAGAATCTTCTGGTCGTCCTCGGTCAGCTCATTGTTTTTATTCATTTTCTTAAAGGTTTCGTTAGCGTCACGGCGGATATTGCGGATAGCGACCTTTGCCTCATCACCCTTCTTCTTAATATCCTTAGCCAGAGATTTACGGCGCTCCTCGGTCAGCTCCGGAAATACCAGACGAATGGCTGAACCGTCATTCGTCGGATTGATCCCCAGATCAGAGGTCATAATCGCCTTCTCAATCTCCCGGATCATTTTCTTCTCCCATGGCTGAATCAGGATAATGCGCGCTTCCGGAACGGAAATATTTCCCACCTGCTGAAGCGGGGTCGGGGTTCCGTAATAATCTACTTTAATTTTATCCAGAACATGCGGGTTCGCCCGCCCTGCGCGGATTGCTGCATAATCTTTAAGCAATGCGTCATAAGACTTACCCATCTTAGTCTCAAATGGCTGTAATTTTTCTTCCATGTGGTAGTTCCTCCCTTATACCGTTACTTTTGTTCCTGAAAACTCACCCTGAACCGTATGAATAATGCTGTTTTCCTCGTTCAGGCCGAATACCATCATCGGCATTTTATTTTCCATACACATAATGGATGCCGTAAGATCCATAACTCCCAGCTTCTGATCAATCACCGACCGGATCGGGATTTCGTCATATTTCTTTGCGTTCGGATTCAGCTTCGGATCGCTGTCATATACTCCGTCAACTGCCTTTGCCAGAAGAATCACATCTGCCTCAATCTCAATGGCGCGCAGCGTCGTGGCTGTGTCCGTAGAGAAATACGGATGTCCGGTTCCTCCTGCAAAAAACGTTACTATGCCCTTTTCCAGACATTCCACCGCCGCATCCTTCGTGAACATCTCTGACAGCGGTCCCATGGAAAATGGAGTAAATACTTTTGTTTTCATACCCACACTGCGGAAAATTTCTGATACGTAAATGCAGTTCATCACCGTAGCCAGCATTCCAATCTGGTCGGATTTGGCCCTGTCAATATTTTCACTGGTCCGTCCTCTCCAGAAATTGCCTCCGCCGATCACGATGCCCGCCTGAATACCGCCTTCCAGAACAGTCTTCACCTGTTTTGCCACCTTTATACAGGTAGCCTCGTCAAATCCGGTGTGTTTCTCCCCCGCAAGGGCCTCACCGCTTAATTTTAAAAGTACACGTTTCATATCGCACCTCAGCCGTATAGTTATCTATTACTTTATCATAACTTTTGGAAATTTTCAACAAATAGCGTCAATTTATAGCTCTGCGGAATCCAGCACAATGGTAAACGGCCCGTCATTTAAAAGCTCCCGCTTCAAATCCGCGACAAACTCTACTTGTTCAACAACAGGCGCCTGCTTCCTGCATTCTGCAAGGATATATTCATACAGCCCGCACGCCATGTCCGGTTCTCCGGCATGGATAAAGCTGGGACGGTTGCCCTTTCTGCAGTCTGCATAAAGCGTAAACTGGGAAATCAGCAAAAGTCCGCCGTTTACCGTATGCAGATTCAGGTTTGTCTTGCCGTTCTCATCCTCAAAAATACGAAGCCCCAGCATTTTCCTCACCATTTTGTCCGCGGTTTCCTTTGTGTCCTCATCTGACACTCCTATCAGAACCATCAATCCCCTGCCTATTTTCCCAAGCACTCTGCCGTCCGCCGACACAGAGGCATGAGCAACTCTCTGTATCACAAATCTCATTCCTTATCAGTCCTTTCCATATGTAATCAGATCCACGCCCGCTGCCAGCGCCTCCTGGTAAAGACGTCCTACCGGAAGTCCCACCACATTGTTATAGTCCCCCTCAATTCCCGAAACATAGGCTGCAAACCTGCCCTGAATACCGTAAGCGCCCGCCTTGTCCATAGGCTCGCCGCTGTCCGCATAGGCTTCCATCTGGGCCTCTGTCATGGGAAATACATGCACCTTTGTCACCTCGGCAAAGCTGACGGTCCTCTGCTGCTCCTTTAAAAGAATGGTTACTCCCGTAATCACTCTATGTTCTTTTCCCTGCAGTAAGCGCAGCATCCGCATGGCATCCGCCTTATCCTTTGGTTTTCCAAAAATCTGCCCGTCCCCGGCAACCACCGTATCCGCGCCGATAATGACCGTTCCGTCACATTTTTCCGACACCTCCAAGGCCTTCTGCCTGGACAGCTCTTTCACTGCCTCCTCCGGAACAGAGGAGGTCATAACCTCATCTCCCTCTGCTTTATATATCTCAAATGTGACTCCGATCTGAGTAAGAAGCTCCCTTCTTCTGGGCGAACCGGATGCAAGTATAATTTTTTTCATTCCTTAAGTACTCCTTCCATTATGAATGATTATACAAAAAGAAGACTTGAAATACAAGCCTTCACTGACAGCCGCCAACCTTGTCCCGCCTCCGGGAAGCTGGCGGCATCCTATCTTATTATCTATTTATTCACCTGCAAAGGGATTGCGGTATCCCGCCAGCCCCTGGAGATCCTCTTCTATCCGAAGAAGCTGGTTGTATTTTTCCGTCCGTTCTGCACGGCACGGCGCGCCGGTCTTAATCTGTCCTGCTCCGCTTGCAACTGCAATATCTGCAATGATATCCTCGCATGTCTCCCCGCTCCGGTGGGAGATAATCGTCCGGTATCCCGCCTTCTGAGCCATGTGAATGGCATCAAACGCCTCTGTCAGCGTACCGATCTGGTTTACCTTAATCAGTATGGCATTGGCAGCCTGAAGCTTAATGCCGCAGGAAAGACGTTTTGTATTTGTCACAAACAGATCGTCGCCCACCAGCTGGATTTTGTCTCCAATCTGCTTGGTCATCGCCTGCCAGCCCTCCCAGTCGTCCTCCGACAGCCCGTCCTCAATGGATACAAGCGGATACATGGATATCAGCTCCTCATAATAGTCAATCAATTCTTCGGAGGTACGGCTGACCTTATGTCCGTTCATCTGTGCCTCTCCCGGAAAATCATAACGGTTTGTTTTCCCGTTTGCCAGCTCGCTGGCGGCCGCATCCATGGCAAACACAAAATCCTTGCCCGGCTCGTAGCCCGCTTCCTCCACCGCTTCCTTAAGATACAGAAAGACTTCCTTGGCATCCCGAAGATCCGGAGCAAATCCGCCCTCGTCCCCGACGGCTGTGGTCAGACCTTCTTTTGACAATATCAGCTTCAGCTTATGATAAACCTCCACGCCCATCCGAATACCTTCCCGGAAGCAGCAGGCTCCTACCGGCATAATCATAAATTCCTGGAAATCCAGCAGATTTTTTGAATGCCTTCCTCCGTTTAATACATTCATCATCGGAACCGGCATCGTATCCGCACGGATTCCTCCCAGATATTGATAAAGCGGAAGTCCTAATGCCGCGGCAGATGCCTTTGCCACTGCCATGGAAACCGACAACAGCGCATTCGCTCCCAGATTGGATTTATTCTCTGTACCGTCCGCATCAATCAGAAGATGATCAATATATCCTTGATTTAAGGCATTTTCACCAAGCAGCACATTGGCAATTTTTGTATTTACATTCATAACTGCCTTCTCTACTCCAAGCCCCAGATAGCGTTCCTGTCCGTCTCTTAATTCCACTGCCTCGAAGCGTCCCGTGGATGCTCCTGACGGCACGGACGCCCGGGCCTGGTGCACCCCGTCCAGCACCACCTCCGCTTCTACCGTTGGATTACCTCTGGAATCCAAAATTTCTCTGGCGTAAATATGAGTAATCGGTAAATATCGATTCATCAAAAAAGAACCTCCTCACACTTTTTGTTAGTATGAGCAGGTTCTTCCATTCTTATTCGACGGATGCCAGGAACTCAGATTTAACATAACCCTCTTTGGAATCCTGTTCAATACAGCGAATCTGCACCCATTCCTGTGAAAGATCACCTAAGACCTCCACCTTCTCGCCGCTCTTTACGGTAGTCAGGACGCTGCAGTTGGTATTGGCCTCGCTGCGGACATTGACAGATTTAGGCACTACCTTCATGATCGTAGCGTCAGATTCCTGCGGCTGTTCCTCCGGGGCCGGTTCTTCCTGCGCTTCTTCTGTTTCCTCCGGATTCTCCTGAGGTTCCCCGGAATTTTCCGGGTTCTCGGAATTCTCCTCCGGACCATCGCCGCGGATCACCAGTGATGCGTCGCCCTCGTCACCGGTCTCTGCCTCCGCCTCTGTGGGCACCGCCTCCTGTTCCTCCGGATTCTTATTTCCTAACAGCTTGAAAGCGGCAAAGCCTACAATTGCGACAATCACCAGCGCAAGCACAATGCCAAGAAGAATCATCCTCTTTCCGTCATCCTCCAGATCCCAGTCATACCGATCATCGTCCTCGTCATCATCCTCATCGTCGTCCTCGTCATCATCCTCATCATCTTCGGATTCGTCGTCATCCTCCTCGGGCTCTTCATCGTCCTCTGC
>VSNE01000103.1 GCA_009774155.1 Lachnospiraceae bacterium | reverse complement strand
AATTTGATGTTGAGTATAATGAGGAACACAAGCAAGAAAACCAAAGAAACAAAAAACTAAAAAGTTGCAACCAAACGTATTCTTAAACTCAAAGGAGTGTGGATATCATGAGAGAAACAAAAATTAAATTAGGTGTCGATGATGTAATTGATTTTGTAAAAGCTGCAACAGAATGTGACTTTGATATTGACTTGAATTATAACAGAATTCTGATTGACGCAAAATCTATTCTTGGCGTGATGGGCATGGATCTGAATAATATTCTGACGGTAAGATGCTATGGTGAAAGTCTTCAGTTTGAAAACTTTCTGCAAAAGTACGCAGTTGCTTAATTTGTTAAATTCCCATTTTTGTATAAATATACTCTTCGGAAAAGAGTATAAACCCCCTATTATACCCCCTAAAAGGCAGTTCCCTTTCCCGGAACTGCCTTTTTCCATTATGGGGACGGAGCCGGACAGAAATATCTGGCATACCGTCTGTGAATCTGCTATGATAAATGCAGTGAGGTATGACTATGGAACAGACAAGCATCCGGATATCTGTCCGGAATCTGGTGGAATTTCTGCTGCAAAGCGGCGATCTGGACAACCGGTACAGCGGCCGCAGGGAAGCGGAGGCAATGCAGGCCGGGAGCCGCCTTCACAGGAAAATCCAGGGGCGTATGGGTTCTGTGTATCAGGCAGAGGTGGCGCTGAAGCTGCTTGTGGAATTAGACGACGTTCTTTGCGTCAGCGTGGAAGGCCGTGCGGACGGAATCTGGACAGATGACGGTATTGTGACAGTGGATGAAATTAAGGGAACCTACCGGGATGTCCGGCAGATGGATGCCGCTGTGCCTGTTCATCTGGCGCAGGCAAAATGCTATGCGTATATCTATGCCGAGCAGAAGTGCTTGAAGAAAATCCGGGCCCGGATGCTCTATGTCAATCTGGATACAGAGGAGACTGAATATTTTACGGAGGATTATACCTACGAGGAGCTGAAGAACTGGTTTTACGGGCTGATGGACATGTACAAGAAGTGGGTATCTTATGAGCATGACTGGAAGGCGCAGCGAAAGGCATCTCTTCAGAGGCTGGAGTTTCCTTATAAATACCGGGAGGGGCAGAAGGAGCTGGCAGTCAGCGTCTATAAGACGATTCTCCGGAAAAAACGTATTTTTATTCAGGCTCCTACCGGCGTGGGAAAAACCCTGTCCACCCTGTTCCCGTCCCTGAAATCCATGGGAGAGGGGCTGAGCGATAAAATATTCTATCTGACTGCACGTACAATCACAAGAACTGTGGCTGCGGATGCCCTGGATATTTTGCGGGAACAGAGTATGCGGGTAAAATCCATGATTCTGACTGCCAAGGAAAAGCTGTGCATCTGCGGGGAAACAGAGTGTAATCCGGATCATTGTCCTTATGCAAAAGGGCATTTTGACAGAATTAATGACGCGGTTTATGACCTGTGGACCAATGGGCCTGATTCCTGCACAAGAGAAGTGATTTTAGAGCAGGCGCATAAGCACCGGGTCTGCCCCTTTGAGCTGAATTTGGATCTTGCGCTCTGGGTGGATGTGGTGATCTGTGATTATAATTATGTATTTGATCCGAACGTTTATCTGAAGCGTTTTTTTGGAGAGGGTGTAAAAGGAGAGTACTTGTTTCTCGTGGACGAGGCGCACAATCTGGTAGAGCGCGGCAGGACGATGTACAGCGCGGCTCTTTGTAAGGAGGATTTTCTGGAGGTAAAGCGTCTGGTCCGGGGCAGGAGCTCCCCCCTGACTCAGGCGCTGGAGCGGTGCAATCAGTACCTTCTGACATTGAAGCGGGAATGCGAGGGCGGCTGCCAGAGACTTGAGCAGACAGGCGGATTTACTCTCCGTCTGATGCACCTGGTTTCAGAGCTGGATAAGTTTCTGGAAATACAGGAGCAGGAGGAGCTTAGAAAGGCTCTGACGGACTTTTATTTTAACATCAGGAATTTTCTGAATATCTGCGATCGGCTGGATGAGAATTACGAGATTTATACGGAACTGAAAGAAGACGGCAGCTTCTGGCTGCATCTGTATTGTGTGCGTCCGGCAGCCAGTCTGCGGCTTTGCCTTGACAAAGGACTGAGCACCGTGTTTTTTTCGGCCACATTGCTGCCGGTTAATTACTACAAGGCGCTGCTGACCGGAGATCTGGAGGACTATGCGGTATATGCCCGTTCCCCTTTTGATCTGAGGAAACGTCTGCTTTTGATCGGAACAGATGTAAGCAGCCGGTATACAAGGCGCGGAGAGCGGGAATACAGGCGGATAGCAGACTATATCTGCCGGACAGTACAGGGCCGCAGAGGAAATTATCTGATTTTTTTCCCGTCCTACCAGATGCTGGAGGCTGTCTATGAAAAATGCAGTCCGTGTACGGATATTCTGTGCGTCCGTCAGGCCTCCGGGATGGATGAGGAAGAGAGGGAAAGGTTTCTCGCACAGTTTGAGGAGAAGAGGGAAGTAAGTCTGGCCGCCTTCTGTGTCATGGGAGGTATTTTCTCGGAGGGAATTGATCTGACAAATGACAGATTAATAGGCGTGCTTGTTGTAGGAACCGGTCTGCCCCAGGTATGCCGGGAGAGGGAGATTCTGAAAGAGTTTTTTGACCGGAAGGGAATGGATGGATTTGCTTATGCTTATCTGTATCCGGGAATGAATAAAGTGCAGCAGGCGGCAGGCAGAGTCATACGGACGGATAAGGATCGGGGAGTGATTCTTCTGCTGGATGAGCGTTTTATGAGCAATGTATACAAAAAGCTGTTCCCAAGGGAGTGGGAACAGTATGAATGCTGCCGGATTGATTCGCTTTCGGACTATTTGGAGGCTTTCTGGACTAAAAATATCCGATAAACTGCTTTGCGGCATTGCTGACAGGAATATGCTCTTTGTATGCAATGGCAAGCTGGCGTGCCGGAAGTTCGGTTTTCAGTTGTATCCGGAACAGATCCTTGCAGCTTTGGGACATACAGAAATCCGGTACAAAAGCAATGCCCAGACCGATGTTTGCCAGATCCAGCAGAAGATCATTGGAGCTTAACTCAATCTCCGGCACCAGCTCGAGCTGGTGCTGCTGGAACAGGGCGTGAACAAATTCGCTGGTAGTGCTGTTGCGGTCCAGCATCAGAATCGGATACTCCAGAAGGTCTTTAAAGGACAAAGACCGGTGCTCCAGCTCCTGATAATAGTTCCGGTTGGCAATGAAGCAGTCGTAAAAATCCTTAATTGGCTGGATATGGAAGCCATGCCCCAGCCGGGAGTTGGGATAGTTGGTAAATATAAGATCCACGGTGTCGCTTTCCAAAAGGTCCACGCATTTGATTGAGGTCTGGTTTGTGACCTTGATATGGATGCCGGGGTATTGCTTGTGAAAGCGGTTTAGGTAGGGAACAAGGAAATACCGGCAGATGGTATCGCTGGCGCCGATCCGAAGCTGCCCTCCCCTCAGAGTATTGGATTCCAGAATCTGTGTCTCCCCCCGCCTGAGCAGATTTACGGCGGGCTCCACATGACGGAGCAGTATCTCTCCTTCCGGAGTAAGCTGGACCTTTTTTGTGCTACG
This sequence comes from Lachnospiraceae bacterium, assembly GCA_009774155.1. GTDB lineage: Bacteria > Bacillota > Clostridia > Lachnospirales > Lachnospiraceae > Hominiventricola. Next base: position 5,003 of record VSNE01000103.1, on the reverse strand, counting down.
GATGAAAAGAGTCTGGTTCAGCTTCTTTTCCAGCACCTTGATAGACTGGCTGACGGCTGACTGGGAGATATAAAGCTTCTTGGATGCCTCCGAAAAGCTTAAGGAAACCGCCACATAGTAAAATACTTTATATAACTCGTAATTGATATCCATTTCTTAGTACCTCTTAATGAAATATTTACAGGCTGCCGTCGGCGGACAGGGCCCATGGGCTCTTTTCTTCAATAACATTAATGTCCGTAAAAAAGAGTCAGACAGAGAATGAGCGCTGACTGGACGATCAGGATGGCGGGCATTCCGATAACAAAATACCAATGTCTGGTTTTGTGGCGGAAGGTGTACATTCCCAGCAGAGTTCCCGCTGAACCGCCCAGAACGGAAAAAAGAAACAACGTTTTTTCGGAAATCCGCCACAGATGCTTTTTGGCTTTGTATTTATCTATCCCCATAACCGCGAAGCCGATAAGGTTCATCAGAAGCAGGTAAATCAGAGTGATGCTGTGAAAGTTCATAGGAAATTCTCCTTTGAGCCGGGCAGAGCTGTCTGGGATGTCTGCCTTTTTATAGAAATAATATCAAAATCTGCGGTTAATGAAAAGCTTTTTTGGATAAACTGGAAAAAGAGATATTTTTTCAAATTTTTAGTTGAAAAATATGTTTAACCATGATAAAGTGGTGGTTATGTGAAAAACAAATGTCTTTGACAGAAAAACATATGACAACAGGAGGAATCTATGTATTCATTAGATGAAGTAAAGCTGGTCGATCCTGAGATTGCGGAAGCTATCAAGGATGAGATGGAGAGGCAGAACAGCCATATTGAGCTGATTGCGTCAGAAAATTGGGTGAGTAAAGCAGTGATGGCTGCAATGGGCAGCCCTTTGACCAATAAATATGCAGAGGGGTATTCGGGAAAGAGATACTACGGCGGCTGCGAATGCGTTGACGTGGTGGAGGATTTGGCGATCAAACGGGCCAAGGAGGTATTTGGCTGCGAATATGTGAATGTACAGCCGCATTCCGGCGCACAGGCCAATATGGCAGTATTTTTTGCCATGCTGGAGCCGGGAGATAAGGTGCTTGGCATGAATCTGGCCCATGGCGGACATCTGTCACACGGAAGCCCGGCCAATATGTCCGGAAAATATTTTGAGGTACAGCAGTACGGAGTCAACGATGAGGGCCGCCTGGATTATGACGAGGTGCGCCGTATTGCGTTAGAGTTCAGGCCCAAACTGATTGTGGCAGGCGCCAGCGCATATGCGAGAGTGATTGATTTTAAGAAATTCCGTGAGATTGCAGACGAAGCGGGAGCTTATCTGATGGTAGATATCGCCCATATTGCGGGGCTTGTGGCAGCAGGAGTACATCCAAGTCCGATTCCGTACGCGCATGTGACTACAACTACAACGCACAAGACCCTGCGGGGACCGCGCGGAGGCATGATTATGTCCGATGCGGAGACTGCGAAAAAATTCAACTTTAACAAGGCGGTATTTCCGGGAATTCAGGGAGGCCCCCTGATGCATGTGATTGCGGCAAAGGCTGTCTGCTTAAAAGAATGCCAGACGGAGGAATACAAAGAGTATCAGAGAAATATTGTGAGGAATGCAAAGGCGCTCTGCAAAGGGCTTATGGATCGGGGAATCCGGATTGTCTCCGGAGGAACAGATAACCATCTGATGCTGCTGGATCTGACGAATCTGAACATTTCCGGCAAGGATGCGGAGAATCTGCTGGATCTGGCAAATATTACAGCCAATAAGAATACCATACCGAATGATCCGCGATCTGCCTTTGTAACCAGCGGCGTTCGGCTCGGAACTGCGGCAGTAACGAGCCGCGGCCTGAAGGAAGAGGACATGGAGACTATCGCAGAGGCGATTGCCGTGATGCTGAAGGAAGGCGAAGCTGCGGCTCCTAAGGCAAAGGCTCTGATAGAAGGATTAACCGCGAAATATCCGCTTTGCATGTAAAATAAAATACGCTATAATAGAAAGTGTCCGGAAATGGATTTCCGGGCGCTTTTTGAATCAAGCGATATTGTAAAAGAAAGTTGGGTAATTTTATGGGAGAGATGGAAGAAGCATTCATCAGCGGGTTCTGCCGCACCAGCAATGAAACCAGGACAGTGGCATGTGAATATGAACGGCATTCGGACGGTTCTTTGGAGCTGGTAGAATTTGACTGCAGCTACGAAAAATGTCCGAACAGCAGCGCCTGCCTGATCTATAAGGAGGCGGTAAGCCGCGCATCACAATAATTTCCGTATCAGCGCCGGAATAGGCGGATGATTCGGTCTGTTATAATAGGCAGAAAGAATGACCAGATATTTTCCGGAATCCAGTTTCTTCAGATAGGAAAGAAGAGCGTCCCTTTCCTCAAAACCGCTGTCGCCGCCGCTGTAGATGCACAGGCTTATAAGTCCTCCCTTTTTCAGAAGGGCCAGCCCCTGCTCAACGGCCGTGATGCTGGTGGAAGGCTTTGTGGCAAGAGCATGATCGCCTCCGGGAAGATAACCAAAATTAAAAACGATACAGCTCACACTGTCCGTGTCCGCATACTGATCCATATGGCTGTGGGAATCCAGAATAAGCCGGTAATTGTCCGGAACATCTGCCTCCTGCAGCCTTTTTCTTGTATGCTCAACCGCTGCCTTCTGAATGTCAAAAGCCAGCACCCGTCCCTCTTCCCCTGCCAGCGTGCATAAAAATTCCGTATCATATCCATTTCCCATTGTGGCATCAATACAAATATCCCCGGGCCGTACCTGAAGCTCCATAAAATGTCTGCACCACTCCGTAACCTGATACATAAGCCGTTCCTCCCTGCGAAATTCTGTCAGAATCATACCATAAAAATGAAAATAACGGAACCTTATTTTTATTTGCTATGCTTCCTGATATGAGCTATAATAGGCATTATATGAATAGAACCCTACAGGAAAGGATTTTACATGAGTTACGCAGACCAGCTTTTTATTGCTATGTGCACTGATATTTTAGAAAACGGCACCAGCACCGAAGGAGAAAAAGTCCGCCCTAAATGGGAGGACGGCTCCTATGCCTACACCATCAAGCGTTTTGGAGTAGTGAACCGCTATGATCTCCGCAGAGAGTTTCCTGCGCTCACGCTTCGCAAAACGGCCCTTAAAAACTGTATGGATGAGATTCTTTGGATTTATCAGAAAAAATCCTCCAACATTCATGAACTGAACAGCCATGTGTGGGATGAATGGGCAGATGAGAAGGGCTCCATCGGAAAAGCCTACGGCTATCAGATCGGAGTAAAAAGTAAGTATAAAGAAGGCATGATGGATCAGATGGATCGGGTGCTTTACGATCTGAAAAATAATCCGTTCAGCCGGAGGATTATTACAAATACCTATGTCCATGAAGATTTAAGCGAGATGCATCTTTATCCCTGCGCTTACGGAGTTACCTATAATGTAACCCAGACAAAGGGAGAGGACAGGCTGACTCTGAACATGGTTTTGAACCAGCGTTCACAGGATGTTCTGGCGGCAAATAACTGGAATGTCTGCCAGTATGCGATTCTTCTGATGATGGTGGCCCAGGTATGCAATATGATTCCGGGAGAGCTTCTGCATGTGATTGCGGACGCCCATATTTACGACAGGCATGTGGATGCGGTGAGAGAGCTGATCCGCAGAGAAACCTATCCGGCTCCGAAGGTGGCCTTAAATCCGGATATTAAGGATTTCTATGCATTTACCACAGCAGATCTGACGGTGGAGAATTACCAGGCCGGGCCACAGGTAAAGAATATTCCGATTGCAGTGTAAGGAGGGCTTTGCAGATATGAATTTAATAGTGGCGGTAGATAAGAACTGGGGTATTGGCTTCAGAAATAAGCTCCTGGTCAGCATACCGGAGGATATGAAATTTTTCCGCAGCCAGACAAACGGAAAGGTAATTGTGATGGGAAGAAAGACGCTGGAGAGCTTCCCCAACGGGCTGCCCCTCAAAAACCGTACCAATATTGTGCTGACGAAAAATCCGGACTATCAGGTTAAAGGGGCGGTTATCTGCCATTCTGTGGAGGAGAGCCTGAAAGAACTGAAGAAATATCCGACGGAGGATATCTATGTGATTGGAGGGGACAGTGTTTATAAGCAGTTCCTTCCTTACTGCAATGTGGCTCATATAACCCGCGTTGACCACGCCTATGAGGCGGATACGTACTTCCCGGATATTGAGAAGCTGCCGGAATGGAGGCTGACGGGAGAAAGTGAAGAGAAAACATATTTTGACCTGGAATTCACTTTCTGCCGTTATGAAAAGCAGGAGGCCTGAGGAATGGCAAAGAAAAAAAGAGGAGGGATTTTCCAGATCGGTCTTTACGGGCTTGATACAAACCTGCTGGTAGTCCTGTCCTTTATCATGATTTTTGGTTTTATCATGATATACAGCGCCAGCTACTATAAGGCAGGATTAAGCGAGAGCTTTGACTATGATTCTATGTATTTTCTGAAACGCCAGGTCATTTACAGTATGGTTGGCATAGTGGGCATGCTGATTGTATCCTGCATCGACTATCATATATGGAGACATCTGGCGGTGCTGGGATATCTGACCAGCCTGGCGCTGGTGCTGCTTCTGAAAGTGCCGTCCCTGAGGGTGGAAGCAAACGGAGCAGTCCGGTGGCTCAAATTTGGCCCCATACAGTTCCAGGTAGCGGAGCCTGTCAAGCTTTTGATGATTATATTTATGGCAACCCTCATCACAGCCCGGGGGAGGCATATGAAAAGCTGGGTATCTATGTTCCGGATGATTTTGCCGTCAGCTGTTGTTTCCGTGCTTCTGTGGAAAATCAGCGAAAATATGAGTACGGCGGCAATTCTTTTAGGGACGGCGGTGTTTATGATTTATGTGGTGCATCCGGAACAGTGGAAATTCTTTCTTTGTGCGGGGATTGTGACAATAGGGGTGGCCGCTGTTATTTACTATGTAAAAAACCTGGACCCGCAGGCTCTCTCCGCG
>VSNE01000102.1 GCA_009774155.1 Lachnospiraceae bacterium | reverse complement strand
ATGAAAAATACGGAGGAAAGGTATTGGAGGACGGATTTATTGCATCCTCCCTGAACTGTCTGTCAGAGGAAATCGAAAGGGCCGGATACTTTATGATGGTCAAAACCACGAAAGACTGTAAGGAGATTGTCCGTTTTGGCTCCATGTGGAACATGGAGGGATTGGTTGTGATTGGATTCTGCGGACAGGACTACCAGAAGCTTCGGGAGTCTATGCATATCCCTTTTGTGGTGTACGACGGATTTTTCACGGAAAGGGGACGGCTTGCGAATATTACAATTGATAACTACGACGGAGGCTTTCAGGCAGGCAGCTACCTGCGGGAAATGGGGCACAAAAAGGCGCTTTGCATTGCGGATAACGGTATCTGTATGGATCAGGAGCGGTATGAGGGGTTTCTGTCAGCTATGGGAGAAGCGCATACAGAGCGTATGATTCTGCCGATGGAGGAAGAAAGCCGCCGCCGGTTTTATACAGAGAACCTGGAAAAAATCAGAAGCTTTACCGCGGTCTTTGCGGTTTCGGATTATTATGCTCTGGAGCTTATGAATTATCTCCGGGCGCAGGGAACCGCTGTTCCGGACGAAATCTCCCTTATCGGTTTTGACGACAGCCCGCTGTGCCGCCAGGCTTACCCGCCCCTTACGACAATCCGTCAGGACAGCAGGAGGCGGGCGGAGGAGGCAATCCGCATTCTGAAGGAATTAAAGCAGGGAAACTGCCTGCAGGAGCGGGTGGTTCTTCCGGTGAGGCTGGTGGAGCGGGAAAGTGTGCGCCGTCTATGACCGGCTGCCGGAGACGTTTCTTTCCGCCTTCAGAGCGCTTCCGGCCTGCGGCTCACCGGGAGGGCCTGCGCTTTTCGACGATAGAGTAATCCTCTGTCCACTCTCCTGTCCGGTAGTCAAAGATCATGATCTGATAAGGCTCCTCCAGGGAGATCCAGATCTCAAAATCGGCCGGCTCCAGCTCGCCGTCTGTTGTAAGCCGATCGTCCCAGAACCAGTAGGAGGCATCCTCTCCCAGCAGATAATCAAGCTGAAAGATAAGTCCCTCCGTTCCGTTCACAGCGTTAATTCCTTTGCTGTAGTAAAGAATATCCCGCTTCTTATCCAGAGCCGGAATCCGGCGGTAAATCTCATTCGTAAGCTGATCTACTTTTTCATAATGGTCGTTGGTCCAGCTATAGATTTTAAGACGGTCGTAATCCGGACAGGCGAGATAGAGCTCGCGTCCTTTCATATCCGGAATTGTGGCAGTAAAATCGTGCCTGGGGTTCAGAAACGGCAGTTCCTCCGTCTCGTAGATCAGGAGATTGATGATGTTGTCATCCTGGCTGTCCGGCGCCCATTCTATCCGGCTGATGTTCAGATTGTCCCCATGTCCGTTAACCGTTACACTGCCGGCTGCTGAATCGTAGACGCAGGAGATGGTATCCACCCCTATGGTGGCTGCGGGTCTTCCGATGATAAACGCGGAGACAAACAGGCTCCCTGAGAGGAACAGTAAAAGCATAAAAGCAGATCCGGCCGCCAGCTTAAGCCTGCGGGAATGTCTCCGAAGCTTTCGGAAGCCGTCCAGAGCGAGATTTTCTTCGGGGGAAAGCTCTGTCTCCAGCTTTTCTTTCATTTCTTCGTAAATATGACGGCAGTCTTCACAGGATTCCAGATGCTTTTCTACGGCAGCTCTTCCTGCGTCGCTCAGTATATGATCTGTATATCCCGGAAGCATATCCCGGATAATGTCACAGTTGTGAATTTCGTTCATGTGCGTTCAGCTCCTCTCTGATTTTCAGTTTGGCGCGGTAAAAGACCGTCCGCGCCCAGTTCTCGCTTTTTCCCATAATCGAACCGATTTCCCGGAAGGAAAGCTCTCCGGTGATGCGGTACAGCACGACCTCCCGTTCCTGCTCCGACAGATGATGAACAGCCTGGTAAAGCTCCATCCGGTTTTCCTGCCGCAGCACATCAGCTTCTCCGTCTGTTCTTTTCCTGTCAGGAATGGATTCATCCAGTTCTACCGTTATGGTACGGTTTTTTTTCCGCAGCTCCTGCCAGAGCACATGCTTGGCTATCTGGCAGAGCCATACAGATAATTTACAGGAACCGTCATAACGGGAAATGGATGCGACGGCTCTGAGAAAGGTTTCCTGCATCAGCTCCTGTGACCATTCTGCGTCATGGGTCCGGACATACAGGAACTGATAGACCAGCCTTTCATAGCTGCGGTAGACAGCATCCATATCTGTCTTTTCGTTATGCGTTTCTTCCATGCTTTCATCACCTCCCGTCCTTTATATCTCATTTTATCAGGATTCGTTACAGAGATCGGAGAAAAATATGATTGGTCAGAATATACAAAAATAAGACATGTTTTTTGGAGCTGGTTACGCGCTTAACCTATTGTCTCCATCGTGATTACATTCTATGATACAGTTAGATTTTAAGACAGGATGGAAAAACGTGATGAATAACAGAAAGGATTTCCGTACGGAGCTTTTGAAGATTGCGGTTCCGGTTACTTTGCAGAGTCTTCTGCAGTCCTCCTTCAGCGTGGTGGATCAGGTGATGACAGGGCAGCTTGGAAGCGCCAGTATTGCAGGAATCGGGCTGGCGGCAAAGTTCGCTTCTCTTTATTCGGTTCTGCTGTCCGCCGTTGCGGCGGCGGCCGGAATCATGATGGCGCAGTATATTGGAAAAAAAGATGACAGGGAGGCAGGACGCAGTTTCTACTTTCATCTGTGTCTGGCTCTTTTTTCGGCGCTGCTTTTTACAGGCTTAAGCAGCGGCTTTCCGAGGCAGGTAATGGGGATCTATACAAAGGATGCGGCGGCCAGGGAGATATCGGCGGAATATCTTCGGATTCTGGGAATTTCCTTTCTTCCGATGTCAGTCAGCGCCATGCTGGCAGTGCTTCTTCGGTGCAGAGAAGCGGCAGTGCTGCCGCTGTATTCCGGTATTTTGTCGGCAGCGCTGAATACGATATTGAATTATATGTTGATTTTCGGGAAAATGGGTTTTCCTGTTATGGGCGCTGAGGGTGCGGCTCTGGCAACGCTGCTTTCAAGAACATTTGAATGCCTGCTTAGCTTTCTTCTGTTTTCAGGGCTGAAGAGGAAGCAGTCCTGGAGGCTTCCGTTTTTGCTTGGCATGGAAAAGGAAAGAGGAGGGCTGTATGCACGGATTCTTCTGCCGATTCTTGCGTGTGAATTTTTCTGGAGCCTGGGAGAAAATGTGTATGCTGTAATTTACGGACATATGGGAACGGAGAGCTGCGCCGCTATGACTCTGACCGCGCCCATACAGGTTCTGATGATAGGGGCCTTAAGCGGAATCGCCCAGGCTGCGGGCATTATCGTAGGAAAATCTCTGGGAAGAGGGGAGGAGGAAAAGGCGTATGAAGATTCCCGAAGGCTGATGGCCTGCGGTCTGGCCGGGTCTCTGGTTTTGTCTGTATTACTGATTATTTTCAGCCGCTTTTATGTGCGGATTTATTATGTGGAGAATAGGGTAAGGGAAATTACGATACAGATTCTGTATATGTTCGCTGTCATTTCTCCCGTGAAGGTTCAGAACATGATTTTGGGCGGCGGGATTATCCGAAGCGGCGGCAGGACGCATTATGTGATGGTCATTGATTTAATTGGGACATGGTTGTTCGGGGTTCCTCTTGGGTTTTTGGCAGCATTTGTATTCCGGCTTCCGATTGCCTGGGTATATTTTATGCTGTCTCTGGAGGAGTGCGTAAGATTTATCATTTCTTTTGCGGTGTTCCGGCGGAGAGGCTGGATACATAATCTTAATAAAATTTAAGAAATACAAAAGTCCCTTTCGGTGTACAATAATCATATATAAAAGAAAGCATACATATCAGATACAGGGGACAGTACAAAGACAGGATGACAGCGGTACGAAAGAGGAAAAGAAGCAGAAGAAAAAAGTGGAAACGGATAAAACGGAGGATTCTGGCCTGGACGGTACGGATTCTCGTACTGACAGTGATAGCTGCCGTGCCGGTGCTGGCGGTGAGAGGAAGCTTTGCTCTCTGGAACAGTCTGCTGGGCGGACAGGAAGCGATATTTTTCGGAGCAAAAACAATAGAGGAGACGCAGAGAGATCCTGGAGCTCTTTTAATTGTGCTGGATGCGGGACATGGCGGAAAGGATCAGGGAACCTGCGCCGGGGATATTCTGGAAAAGGATATTAATCTTTCCGTGGTGAAGAAGCTGGCGCAAAAGCTGGAAAAGAGAGGGGCGGCTGTCATTCTGACCAGGGATGAGGACGTGAAAATAGACCTTGAGGATCGGGCAAAGCTTGCGAATAAAGAGAAGGCGGATATTTTTGTCAGTATCCATTGCAACTATTATGAGAAGGATGCAGGAATCAGGGGACTGGAGTGCTATTACCGGGAGGGAAGCGCGGACGGGGAGGAGCTGGCAGAGCGCATCTTGGAAGAGTTTCGGAAAGAAGCTGTGGAAAACCGGGGGACAAAGACCGCAAATTACCGTGTGCTTCGGAAAACGGACATGCCCGCGGTCCTTGTAGAGCTTGGTTATATGTCCAACAGTGAAGAGTGCAGAAAACTGGGTGAAGAGGATTATCAGGATTTTCTGGCGGAGAAAATTGCAGCGGGGATTTTCTGACATTTTTTGGCAGCCCTTGATATGGGAAAAGGAAGAGACAGCCGAAGGCTTGCGCTTATAAGCTGGTACTCCGTATGAAACGGCAGAGGTCCTGCATAAACAAATTTGGTTATTGTGACAAAAATATGGCGTTTTATTATTTGTTACATAAAAAACGGAGATGGAGGCATGGGGATTGTTTTATAATCTGCCGGTTAAGGGGATTGATTTCCCGCAGAGAAAATGCTATAGTAGAAAAAATACAGCCGTCGGCGGCGTATGGCTGTAAATTTTATAAGAAAAGGGTGAAAAGATGAGGAGATAATCTGGATTTCGCGTTAACAGGAAGGCTTTGCGAGGCTGTTTATGGACAGCCTGATTTCTGTTGCCGGATGACAGATGATTCGTCCTCATCTGCTTTGTTTTCTGAGTATTTTGCTTTGAAGACAGAGCAGGTTTTTTGGCGTGTGGTCTGTTACCGGTGCGGGAGCAGGCCACATTTGTTTTGTAAAGGAGTTGATGGATTGTTACAGATACAGAATTTGACAATTACACATAAAAAAGATCTGAGGGAGATAGTAAAGGATTTTTCCCTTTCCCTGAATACCGGAGACAAGGCGGCGTTGATAGGGGAGGAGGGCAATGGAAAATCCACGTTGCTGAAGCTTATCTATGATGCCCGGATGGTGGAAGGTTATGCAGAATATACGGGAACTGTTCAGAAGAAGGGGCTGAAGCCTGGATATCTGCCTCAGGAGCTTTCCGGGGAACAAAAAAAGCGGACGGTCTATGAATTCTGCTGTCAAAGTCCGGGCTTTTATGATATCTCACCGGGAGAGCTTGCGCGCATGGCAGGGCAGATGGGATTTTCCCCGGAGCTTTATTATTCTGAACAGAGTGTGGGGAGTCTGTCCGGAGGGGAGAAAGTAAAGCTTCAGCTTGCATGCCTTCTTCTGGAGAACCCCGACATTCTGCTTTTGGATGAACCGTCCAATGATATTGATATACCGACGTTGAAATGGCTGGAGCATCTGATTCAGGAAATACAGATTCCGGTGCTTTATATTTCACATGACGAGGTTCTTCTGGAAAATACGGCAAATCTGATTATTCATATGGAGCAGCTCCGCAGAAAGACCGTTTCCAGAGTAACAGTGATTAGAAGCGGCTACAGGGATTATGTGCAGGAACGGATGAAGGCGTTCGGGAGACAGGAACAGCTTGCAAGAAATGAGCGGACGGAATATGCAAAACAGCAGGAGCGTTTCCGGAGGATTGAACAGAAGGTGGAGCACCGGCAGAATACCGTCAGCCGCCAGGACCCGCATGGAGGATATCTCCTGAAGAAAAAAATGCGCGCGGTAAAGGCGCAGGAGAGAAGATTCGAGAAAGAATTTGAAAAAATGACAGAGTTTCCGGAGACAGAGGATGCGGTTTTCATCCGGTTTGGAGAACAGGTACAGATGCCGAACAGAAAAAGAGTGCTGGAATATGAAAGAAAAGAATTGACAGTCAAAGACCGTGTATTGTCCCGGAACATCCATCTGGAGGTTACAGGTCCTAGAAAGGTCTGTATTATCGGAAAAAACGGCGCGGGGAAATCTACGATGCTGAAAGAAATAGCGGATGAGCTTCTTATAAGAAAGGATCTCCATGCCTGCTATATGCCCCAGAATTATGAAGATTTATTGGAACCGGAGCAGACGCCCGTGGAATTTCTGGCTTCAGTCGGGGATAAAGAGGAACAGGATCGTATCTGTACTTATCTGGGAAGCATGAAGTATACGGCGGATGAGATGAGGCATCCTGTCCGGGAGCTGTCCGGAGGACAGAAAGCAAAGCTTTTGCTCCTGAAGATGTCCATACAGCGCTGTGATGTGCTGCTTCTGGATGAACCTACCCGGAATTTTTCGCCCCTGTCCGCACCGGTGATTCGGAGGATATTAAAAAATTACTGCGGAGCCATTATCAGTGTGTCTCACGATCGGAAGTATATTGAAGAGGTATGTACAGATGTATATGAACTGGATCATACAGGGCTTTATAAACAATGATTGACAAACAAGATATTTTAGCTTTATCATGAAAACGGAATGCCCTGTAGAAAACAGCGGCTTCCAATTACCAAATGAGGAGAATGTGGATATGAACAAGAAAGTGAAGGGGAACTATGAAAAACTGGCTCAGAGCACGGGACTCAGATTTGATGAACAGAGCGGACTTTTGTATGGCTATCGGAACGGATTCAGTTTTATGCTGTATGCATTGAATGAAAACGCCCCTTACAGCCTGACTGCAGCAGTTTCTGCCCGGCGCGGGGGAGAACCTCTTTCCAAGGAGGAGTGCAAGCAGTTTGTAAAGGAGCATAAGAAGGTGGTATCTCTGGTTCAGAATGGCTATGTAATAACGATGGCGCTGGCAAATACAGGAAATCAGGAAAAGCTTAAGGAAACCCTGGATGATGGGCTGAATGCCATGATAAATTTTCTTCGTACAAACGGTTTTGAGAATTGCTGCCAGACCTGCGGAAATCCGGGAGAGACGGAGACGGTTGTTGCAGGGAATGCGTATATGCAGCTTTGTCCGGACTGCTTTGCAAGGATGCAGCAGACGCAGGCTCTTGACAGCGGACAGAAAAAACGGAGGAAAGAAAATCTGCTGGGCGGCATCGTGGGAGCTCTGATAGGTTCGCTTTTGGGGGTTGCCTGCATCGTCATTCTGGGGCAGCTTGGATATGTAGCGGCGCTTTCCGGTCTGGTTATGGCAGTCTGTACGATGAAGGGCTATGACCTGCTGGGAGGAAAGCTGTCTATGAAGGGGATTTTGATTGGGGTTGTGCTGATGGGAATTATGACCTATGCAGGCAACCAACTGGACTGGGCGATCACAGTTGCCAGAGAGTTTGAGGTGGATATTGCAACTGCATATCGTGCGGTTCCTCTGCTGATGGAGGAAGAGGTGATTGAGGCCGGGGCTTATTGGGGGAATCTGGCGCTTGTATATGTATTTTTGCTTCTGGGAGCAGTGCCGACGGTGCGCAGTATTATAAAAAATCAGAAGGATGAGGAGCTTTTCTACCGTCTGGGCTCAGGAAGCATGCAGTAGGGAAGCTGAAACGTGGAAAAACATGTCTGTGGGATTATGGAAGCATTCTGCATAAACAGCCTCCTGTAACGGGAAAAATAAAGGATATCTGGAAATATTTTTTCCGAACACAGGAGAGGAGGGAACAGGTCTATGCAGCTTGTAGCTTTGACTGCATTGGGAATCGGCGGCGCGACGATTGCGGGGGCACTGCTTGGATTTCTGTTTCCTGGTTTTTCCCATAAAACAAGTGATACGATTATGAGCTTTGCGGCCGGAGTTATGCTGGCCGCAGCGGTTACCGGTCTGATTCTTCCGGCCATTGAGCTGGACGGCGTCGGCGGCGTGTGGGTGGTGTCCTGCGGAATCTTTTGCGGAGCTATATTCTTAAATCTGATGGACAGGCTGACTCCTCATCTGCACCATATTTCAGGAATGGATGCGGAAAGCCACCGCAACGGAAATATTAATAAGGTACTTTTGTTTGTGCTGGCAATAGCCATTCACAATCTGCCGGAGGGGCTGGCTGCAGGCGTTTCTTTCGGAGGAGGGAGCCTTGACAATGCTTTGAGCGTGGCAGTCGGCATTGCGCTTCAGAATATTCCGGAGGGGATGATTATCATCTCTCCCATGCTTCTGGCGGGGATGAGCAAACGCCGCACGTTTATGGTGGGCGCATCGACAGGGTTGATTGAGGTTATCGGTACCTTTATCGGATATGCGGCGACCGGCATATCCGCGGTGATCCTGCCCTTCGCACTGAGCTTTGCGGGAGGAACGATGCTCTATGTGGTGGGGGACGAGATGATACCGGAAACTCACAGCCACGGATATGAGCGTTTGGCTACGTATGCTCTTTTGAGCGGCTTTGTGCTGATGCTGATTATGGATGCCTGTATTTC
>VSNE01000101.1 GCA_009774155.1 Lachnospiraceae bacterium | reverse complement strand
GACCATACTAATATATTGACTGAAGGTTAGCACTCGATTAGAGTGAGTGCTAATAAGAAGCAAAATAGGACTATGACAGGAGGAATTATCATGAAGTTAGTACCTTTAGGCGACAGAGTCGTATTAAAGCAGTGTGAAAAAGAAGAGACCACCAAATCAGGAATTATTCTTACCGCGAAAGCACAGGAGAAGCCGGTAACTGCAGAGGTTGTGGCAGTGGGACCGGGAGGAATGGTAGACGGCAAGGAAGTTACCATGCAGGTAAAGGTTGGAGATCAGGTTATTTATTCCAAATATGCAGGCAATGAAGTGAAGCTTGACGAAGATGAGTATGTGATTGTAAGACAGAATGACATTCTTGCAGTTGTAGAATAATTTAAGAAGGATAGACAGGAGGAAATCAATCATGGCTAAAGAATTAAAACATGGCGTAGACGCCAGAGTTGCACTGGAGGCTGGCGTAAATAAGCTTGCGGATACAGTTAGCGTAACCCTTGGACCAAAAGGAAGAAATGTAGTTCTTGACAAGCAGTTCGGCGTTCCGCTTATCACTAATGACGGCGTGACAATCGCAAAGGAGATTGAGCTGGAGGATGCATTTGAGAATATGGGTGCTCAGCTTGTCAAAGAGGTGGCTACAAAGACCAATGACGTGGCAGGCGACGGTACTACGACAGCTACGGTTCTTGCACAGGCAATGATTAATGAGGGTATGAAGAATCTGGCGGCAGGCGCTAACCCAATCGTTCTGAGAAAGGGTATGAAGAAAGCAACCGAATGTGCAGTGACTTCTATCGCGGCTATGAGCAGCAAAGTTACAGGAAAGCATCAGATGGCAAGGGTGGCAGCTATTTCCGCAGGCGATGATGAAGTAGGCAATATGGTAGCGGATGCCATGGAAAAGGTAGCCAATGACGGTGTTATTACGATTGAAGAGTCCAAAACTATGCAGACGGAGCTGGACGTAGTGGAAGGTATGCAGTTTGACCGCGGATATATTTCTGCGTATATGGCGACCGATACAGAGAAGATGGAAGCAGTCCTGGAGGACCCGTATATTCTGATTACAGATAAGAAGATCAGTAATATTCAGGAAATCCTTCCGGTGCTGGAGCAGCTTGTTCAGGCCGGCAAGAAGCTTCTGATTATTGCTGAGGACATCGAAGGCGAGGCTCTGACCACTCTGGTTCTGAATAAACTGCGCGGAACCTTTACTGCCGTAGGTGTGAAGGCTCCCGGCTATGGCGACAGAAGAAAAGCAATGCTGCAGGATATTGCGATTCTGACCGGCGGTACCGTTATCTCCGAAGAAGTGGGTCTGGAGTTGAAGGATGCTACTCTGGATATGCTCGGACACGCAAAATCCGTGAAGGTTCAGAAAGAAAATACAGTGATCGTTGACGGTCTTGGAAGCAAAGAAGAGATTGAAAACAGAATCAAGACAATCAAAGCTGAGATGGAGGTTACAAAGTCTGAGTTTGACAAAGAAAAATTACAGGAGCGTTATGCGAAGCTGGCAGGCGGCGTGGCGGTAATCCGTGTGGGTGCGGCTACAGAGACTGAGATGAAGGAAGCAAAGCTTCGTATGGAGGATGCGCTTGCAGCTACGAGAGCGGCAGTGGAAGAGGGTATCATCTGCGGCGGCGGCGCTGCATATATCCATGCATCCAAGGAAGTCGAGAAGCTGGTAGAGACTCTGGAAGGCGACGAGAAGACAGGAGCAAAGGTTGTATTGAAAGCATTGGAGGCTCCTCTGTACCATATTGTGGCAAATGCAGGTCTGGAGGGCGCCGTTATTATCAGTAAGGTGCGCGAGTCTGAAATCGGTATTGGCTTCGACGCTTACAAAGAGGAGTATGTGAACATGGTAGAAGCAGGTATTCTGGACCCGGCAAAGGTTACCAGAAGCGCGCTGCAGAATGCCACAAGTGTTGCATCCACATTCCTGACCACAGAGGCATGTGTTGCCAATATTAAAGAAGATGTTCCCCCGATGCCGGCAGGCGGCGGAATGGGAATGATGTAATTCCGGATAAAGAAACGAGAGAAGGGCGTTGCAGTTTGCAGCGCTCTTTCTGCATAATTGAATATAAAAATCCATTGACATAACGGGCGCTATTTGATAGACTGGATAAAATATTGAATAATCTATTATATATTCTACTAAATAATAAAGTGATTATTAGTTTAATTAATAAATAACTATAGACAAGAGAGAAAGAGAGGAAAAGATATGGGCAAAATTATCGGTGAAAGTATTACATTTGATGATGTACTGCTGGTACCATCCTATTCAGAGGTGATTCCCAATCAGGTCTGCCTGGAGACACATCTGACCAAGACAGTCAAGCTTAATATTCCAATGATGAGCGCGGGAATGGACACGGTCACGGAATACCGGATGGCAATTGCGATGGCAAGACAGGGCGGCATTGGCATTATTCACAAAAATATGTCAATTGAAGCGCAGGCAGAAGAAGTAGACAAGGTAAAACGTTCCGAGAATGGCGTTATCACGGACCCGTTTTCTTTATCCCCGGAACATACTCTTGCAGATGCGGATGCTCTGATGGCGAAATACCGTATATCCGGCGTCCCCATTACAGAGGGGAAAAAGCTGGTCGGGATCATTACAAACCGGGATCTGAAGTTTGAGACGGACTTCTCCAAAAAGATCAAAGAATCCATGACCTCCGAAAATCTGGTGACCGCGCCGGAGGGAATTACGCTTGACGAGGCAAAGACGATTCTTGGAAAGGCAAGAAAAGAAAAGCTCCCGATTGTTGACAAGGATTTTAATCTGAAAGGATTAATTACCATTAAAGATATTGAAAAGCAGATTAAATATCCTCTGGCGGCGAAGGACTCCCAGGGAAGGCTTCTGTGCGGGGCAGGCATCGGCATTACGGCAAATGTGCTGGAGCGTGCGGAGGCGCTGGTGAAGGCTCATGTGGATGTTCTGGTGCTGGATTCCTCTCATGGACATTCCGCAAATGTGATCCGCTGCCTGAAGATGCTGAAGGAAGCATACCCGGATATTCCGGTGATTGCAGGCAATATTGCTACTGGAGAGGCGGCGAGAGATTTGATTGAGGCAGGAGCAGATGCAGTGAAGGTCGGCATTGGTCCGGGTTCCATCTGTACGACGCGCGTAGTATCCGGCGTAGGGGTTCCTCAGATCAGCGCAATCATGAACTGCTATGAGGTGGCGAAGGAATACGGGGTTCCGGTGATCGCGGACGGCGGCATCAAATATTCCGGAGATATTACAAAAGCGCTTGCGGCCGGGGCTGATGTCTGCATGATAGGGAGTATCTTTGCAGGCTGTGACGAAAGTCCGGGTTCCTTTGAACTATATCAGGGAAGAAAATATAAAGTTTACCGGGGCATGGGCTCCATTGCCGCCATGGAGAACGGTTCCAAAGACCGTTATTTCCAGAATGATGCGAAAAAGCTGGTGCCGGAGGGCGTGGAAGGCCGCGTCGCATACAAGGGATATGTGGAGGATACGATTTTTCAGCTGCTCGGCGGACTGCGTTCCGGTATGGGACTTTGCGGGGCGCCGGATGTTGAGACTCTGAAAACTACGGCAAGATTCGTAAAGATTTCAGCAGCCTCCCTGAAGGAAAGCCATCCGCACGACATTCATATTACAAAGGAAGCGCCGAATTACAGCGTGAACGAATAGAACAGGAAGATAAAAGGGACTGCCGCAGCGCGTATCAGTCCCTTTTTTAGTTGCAATCACAGGTGACAGATGATAAATTAAAAGATAAGAAAAAAAATGGGAGGATAGCGATATGAGAAGAACAAAGATTGTATGTACTCTTGGACCCGCAACCGAGAGTGAGGAAATTCTTCGCCAGTTAATGCTGGAAGGAATGGCAGTGGCCCGGATGAATTTTTCCCATGGAACTCATGAGGAACAGAAGGCGCGCCTGGACGCAGTGAAAAAAATCCGTAAGGAGCTGGATTTGCCGGTGGCAGCGCTTCTGGACACAAAGGGACCGGAGATTCGTATCGGAGACGTGGAAGGCGGAAAGGTGGAGCTGAAAGCAGGACAGACGTTTACACTGACACCGGAAGAAATCCTGGGAAATACAGAGCGGGTAATGATTACCTACAGGGAATTATATCTGGATGTATGTCCGGGAGATCCCATTCTGATCGACGACGGCCTGATTGGGATGGTCGTACAGAGGATTGACGGCAGGGATATTGTCTGCCAGGTAAAAAACGGCGGATTTATTTCCAACCATAAAGGCGTCAATGTGCCCGGCGTGGAGCTGAAAATGCCGTTTGTCAGTCAGAAGGATTATGAAGATATCGTATTTGCGGCAGAGCAGGGATACGATTTTATCGCGGCATCCTTTACGAGAACCGCGGAGGATATTCTGGATATCCGTAAAATTCTGCATGAGAAAAACGGTGAAGGAATTAACATTATCGCGAAGATTGAGAATATGCAGGGCGTGGAGAACTGCGAATCTATTTTGCGGGTGGCGGACGGTATTATGATTGCCCGCGGAGATATGGGAGTGGAGATTCCGCTGGAGGAGGTTCCGGTGATTCAAAAGGAACTGATCCGTCTGGCTGTCCGGATGGGCAAGCCGGTAATTACGGCTACTCAGATGCTGGACTCCATGATGAAAAACCCGCGTCCGACCCGTGCGGAGACTTCGGATGTGGCAAATGCTATTTATCAGGGAACCAGCGCTATTATGCTGTCCGGCGAAACCGCAGCCGGCGCATATCCGGTAGAGGCTTTAAAAACAATGGCGCGTATTGCGGAGCGCACAGAGAAGGACATTAACTATGCAGTGGAGTTTAAGCCCCGCAGGATGTCGGAGCGGCCGGATGTGACCAGCGCTATCTCTCACGCGACCTGTACGACAGCCATGGATTTAAAGGCCGCCGCTATTGTGGCAGTTACTAAATCAGGAAAAACAGTGGGAAGGATCTCCAAATACCGTCCAGGCTGCCAGATTATCGGCTGCGCCACAGAGGAGCGCGTCTGCAGGCAGATGAACTTGATCTGGGGAGTAAAGCCGGTGCTCATGGGAGAAGAGGATACGGCGGACGAGCTGTTTGACCATGCAGTGGAAGCGGCAGAGAAAAGAGGGCTGATTGCCCGGGGAGAGCTGGCGGTTATTACGGCGGGAGTGCCGTTGGGAATGTCGGGAACTACCAATATGATTAAAGTGCATGTGGCGGGAAACACGCTGATTTCCGGGAAAGGAACCAATAAGCTGAAGGGTTCCGGAAATGTGTGCGTCTGCCATAGCATGGAGGACTTGGAACAGACCTTCCACGCAGGGGATATTCTGGTTGTGGAGCAGACTAATAATGAGATGATGAGTAAGCTTAAGGATGCGGCCGGCATTGTCACGGAAACAGGAGACCGTTATTCCCATGCGGCGATTGTAGGCATGGCGCTGGATATTCCGGTTGTCGTGGCTGCTAGAAACGCAATGGGTATTCTCAAATCCGGTACGTTTGTAACAGTTGACGCAGAACAGGGACTGGTGTACAGCGGCAGATAAAGCAGGAGGGATATGGATTACAGCACAGATATTCACGCACAAAAGAAGATGGCGCTGAAGGCATTGAAAATTGCTGTCGGGAGCTGTGCGGCGATTATGATTGCACAGTTTTTTGAGCTTGCGTATGCAGCCTCCGCGGGAATTATTACGCTTCTGACCGTGCAGAATACGAGGAAGGATACGATTGAGCTTACGCTTGAGAGACTTTGGTCCTTTCTGCTGTCGATTCTGCTGATTTTTGTATGCTTTCATTTTTCGGGAAGATTAGGGTGGATAAACTATGGAATCTATATTCTTCTGATGGTGGCGGGCTGCTATTATTTTGACTGGCAGAATACGATCTCTGTCAATGCGGTTATGGGCACTCATTATCTGATGTCGCCGGATTACAGTCTGAGCTTTGCGCTGAGCGAGCTGTCGCTTGTTCTGATTGGCACCGGGACGGCGCTTATTATGAACTGGAGAATGCCGAGCTACTTAAAAGAAATCCGGGAGGACATCCGGAGAATAGAGGATGGTATGCAGCAGATTTTAAGGGAGCTTGCCTATGAACTCGAAGGATACCGGAAAGGGGAGCATGCATGGTGTGATCTGGACAGACTGGAGGCGCACCTCCATCTGGGCCTGAACCGCGCCTGCGAGCAGGCATATAATTCCCTGTCCGAAGCGGATTTGTACTATATTGAATATATGGAGATGCGGATGCAGCAGTGTACGATGCTTCAGACTTTGAAAAGCCGCATCCAGAGTCTCCGGGAGATGCCAAGACAGGCAGGAATGGTCGGTTGCTATCTGAGATACCTGGAACAGTATGTGCATGAGGACAATATTCCGGATGAGCAGATTGAGAAGCTTCAGCAGGTTATGGATCAAATGAAAATGGAGGCGCTTCCTAAAACGCAGGAGGAATTTGAGAGCCGGGCGGTTTTGTATCATGTACTGATGGATTTGGAGGAATTTCTGTTTATCAAACAGCGGTTTTGGGAGACAAACCTTCCCCGTCCGGAGGAGCTGTACAAAAAAGAGAGTCCTGTTTAAAAGTTTGATAATACTGACAGAATGTGCTATACTAACCATATCTTTGAGAAAAAACAGGAATATAAGGGGATTTTAAAGATGGAACTGATAACAATTCGGGAATTATATAAAAATAGAGAAGCATATCTTGACAGAGAGATTACAGTGGGAGGCTGGATAAGAAGCGTCCGTGATTCCAAGAGCTTTGGGTTCCTGGTGCTGCATGACGGTACGTTTTTTGATACGCTCCAGATTGTCTACCATGATACAATGGATAATTTTGCCCAGATCAGCAAACTGAACGTAGGCGCGGCAGTGATTGTGCGCGGCACGCTGGTGGTAACCCCTCAGGCAAAGCAGCCTTTTGAGATTCAGGCTGTGGAGGTGACTGTAGAAGGAGCGTCGGCGCCGGACTACCCGCTTCAGAAAAAGCGCCATACATTAGAATATCTGCGCACTATGACGCATCTGCGTCCAAGGACCAATACATTTCAGGCGGTATTCCGTGTCCGTTCTCTGACAGCATATGCTATCCATCGTTTTTTTCAGGAGAGAGGCTTTGTGTATGTACACACGCCGCTGATTACCGGAAGCGACTGTGAGGGAGCAGGAGAAATGTTTCAGGTAACTACCATGGATCTGAATCATGTGCCGAAAACAGACGACGGAAGGGTGGACTTTTCACAGGATTTCTTCGGCAGGCCCACGAATCTGACAGTCAGCGGACAGCTGAACGGTGAGACTTACGCAATGGCATTCCGGAATATATATACCTTCGGGCCTACCTTCCGTGCTGAAAATTCCAATACGACCCGCCATGCGGCAGAGTTCTGGATGATTGAGCCGGAGATGGCATTCGCAGATCTGAGTGATGATATGCAAATTGCAGAGGATATGCTGAAATATGTGATCCGTTATGTGCTGGAGAATGCTCCGGAGGAGATGAATTTCTTTAACTCCTTTGTGGACAAGGGGCTTTTGGAGCGGCTGAACCATGTGCTGAATTCCGAGTTTGGCCGTGTGACCTATACAGAGGCCGTTGAGATTCTGGAAAAGAACAACAGCCATTTTGACTATAAGGTGTCCTGGGGATGCGATCTGCAGACCGAGCATGAACGTTATCTTACGGAGCAGGTATTTAAGCGTCCGGTATTTGTCACGGATTATCCGAAGGAGATCAAAGCCTTTTATATGAAGCTGAATGAGGATCATAAGACAGTGGCGGCCATGGACTGTCTGGTTCCGGGGATCGGTGAGATCATCGGGGGAAGCCAGAGGGAGGATGACTATGAAAAGCTGTCTGCCCGCATGGACGAGCTGGGGCTTAAAAAAGAGGATTATGGCTTTTATCTGGATTTGCGCAGATACGGTTCTGCCCGCCATGCCGGATTCGGCCTTGGGTTTGAGCGCTGTGTGATGTATTTGACGGGTATGGGTAATATCCGTGATGTAGTTCCGTTCCCGAGAACCGTGAACAACTGCGAGCTGTAGAGGAGCGGTCTGCGGTACTGCCGGCGTCCGGCTTATATCCGGGCGCCGGAGAAGCAAAAGGAGGAGCTGCAAATGGCAGGTGAAGGAACACATACACATATTGCCCCGGACGGGACGGTTTATGAGCATACGCATGAGCATGCCTGCCCGCAGAAGGGGGAACACGATCATGGGCATAGCCATGGCCACACCCATACGCATGCGAATACAAAAGCAGTGCTCAACCGTCTTTCCCGCGCTATCGGACATCTGGAATCCATCCGGCGCATGGTGGAGGAGGGACGGGACTGCAGTGAAGTCCTGGTTCAGCTTTCGGCAGTGAAATCTGCGATTAATAATACGGGAAAGGTGATATTGAAAGATCATATTGAGCACTGTCTGGTGGATGCTGTGGAGTGCGGGGACATGGAGGCGGTTGCGGATCTGACAGAGGCAATCGATCGGTTTATGAAATAAACGGCAGAGAGAGGCTTGTCAAGCGGCAGGTCTCTTTTCTTAAAATCTGCGCCATGTTTTTTGGTTTGCCTATTGCAGAAGACGACGGTATGTTATATACTATTGATCAATAT
>VSNE01000100.1 GCA_009774155.1 Lachnospiraceae bacterium | reverse complement strand
ACGATGCCGTTCCGGATAAAAAGTGAAGAAAAAACAGAGCGTGAGATTATATTATAGCGCTGAGACAGGAAGCCGGGGAAAAATTTTGCTTTTCAGCGTTTTTACCATAGAAAGGAGGCAAAAGGGAGGCTGTTTTGGACGGTATCTTATTGATAAAATCGGGAACGGGATGTAAAATAGGCTGTGGAATTTGGAAAGCTTCACAGATATTATGAAAGAGGGAAAAGAAATTGGAGTCGTATTTAGTATTCAAAGATCTGGCAATTATTATCATTTTTGCAAAACTGTGCGGCATTACGGCCAGAAAATGCAAAGCGCCTCAGGTAGTGGGAGAAATTCTGGCGGGGCTTTTGATTGGACCGAGTGTCTTAGGATGGGTGAATCAGTCAGATTTTCTTGCGCAGATGGCGGAAATCGGAGTTATTTTACTGATGTTTTCCGCGGGCCTCGAAACGGATTTAAAGGATCTGGTAAAAACAGGGCCCATTGCCATTTTAATTGCCTGCTCAGGCGTATTTATTCCGTTGGCCTGCGGAGCATTGCTCTATATGGCGTTTTACGGCGTTTCCCCATGGGGTTCGGAAGGCTTTTATAAGGCGGTATTTGTCGGTACCATCCTGACGGCTACTTCGGTAAGCATTACGGTAGAGTCGCTGAAGGAAATGGGAAAGATAAAGGGAAAGGTCGGCACGACGATTTTGAGCGCGGCGATTATAGACGACGTTATCGGCATTATTGTTCTTACTTTTGTTATCGGCTTTAAGAACCCGGAATCGAAGCCGTCAGCCGTACTGGTCAATACAGTATTGTTCTTTGTATTTGCGATTGTGGTCGGATTTATCAGCTATAAAATCTTTAAGACGGTGGATACCAGATATCCGCATACGAGGAGGATTCCCATTGCGGGACTGGCGTTCTGTCTCGCTATGGCATACATTGCGGAGAAATATTTCGGCATTGCGGATATCACAGGCGCTTATGTGGCAGGAATTATTCTCTGTTCGATTCGGGATTCCAAATACATAGCGGAAAAGATGGATACCAATTCCTATATTATGTTCGGGCCGATTTTCTTTGCAAGTATCGGGCTGAAAACAAATGTGGAGAATATGAGCATGGGCATTCTGGTTTTTTCCATTGCATTCGTACTTGTTGGACTGATTTCAAAAATTATTGGATGCGGGCTGATGGCGCGTCTGTGTAAGTTCAGCCCTCTGGATTCGCTGAAAATAGGCGTTGGCATGATGACGAGAGGAGAGGTGGCGCTGATTGTGTCGCAGAAGGGGCTTACAGCCGGCCTGCTCACGCCGGTTTATTTTACATCGGTCATTCTGTTGATTATTATTTCGTCTGTTGCGACGCCGATTATATTGAAGGTATTATATTCCAAAGCTGAAGCGGAAAGCGCAGCGGAGTAAGAACATAAGAAGAGCAGAAGAGAAAAGGGGATCTCCCGCAGAAAATCGAATGCTAAAAAGCATCGAAGTCTGGGGGAGACTTCTTTTTTTTATGGTTCCTGTCACCTTTTCCTGCGGTTGTTTGTTTTATATACATAGGAGAGAAAAAAGAATATGAGTGCAGAAGAGGTATTTAACCAATACGGGAATATGCTGTATCGGATCGCCTTTGTCATGCTCGGCAGCGAGCAGGATGCCGAGGACGCGGTACAGGATACGCTGATTCGATATATGGAGCGTAAAAAGGAATTTCAGGATGAAACGCATCAGAAAGCATGGCTGATCCGGGTGACTATCAACCTTTGCAAAAACCGGCTGCTTTTTAAGCAGCGGCATCCCCAGGTGGAATTTCATGAGCTGACAAAATATTACCAGAACAATGAGGACTATCGTCTGATGGAACTGCTGATGAAGCTGCCGGAGGTCTATCGTGAGGTTTTGCTTTTGTATTATGTGATGGGGTACAACGTACGGGAGACAGCAAGGCTTTTAAGGCTGACAGAATCTGCCGTGAAGAAGCGGCTGGAGCGGGGAAGGAAGAAGCTGAAAGAAACAATGGAAGGAGGAAGATTCGGGGATGGAAATTAAGCGGCTGAAAGAAGTGGTAGAGCAGATATCGGTATCGGAAGAGGCAAGGCAGCGGATTTTGCGGATGGACAGAAAGCGTGAAGAAGCGGCTGCAAAGCGCAGGCGCATCAGAGGAGGATTGTCCGCCGCCTGCGCGGTTTTCCTGCTTGCTGTGTGCGCGTCCGCGATCCTTGGGACGCGGAATGTTCCCCAATGGGGGATTATCGCATATGCCCAGGGGGCAAAGTGGGTGCGCCTGGAACCGGGGGAACGGGTGCTGCTGCATAGAAGAGAAGCTGACGACATCTATGAACTGGAGCTGGAGCTGCCGGACAATTATTATTATGAGAAAGAGGGGGTTACCCTTGGCTTAGATTATATTTATTCAGCGGGAAAGACCATTTACTGGCGTACGGAGGACGAGGAGCCTGAAGTTGATTTTCCAGACGTAATGACCACTTCTATGTATATCACCATTCTGGATGAGAACCGGGAAGAGACGGACAAGGTCATTCTGGAGATGACAAAGGAGTATGATAAATGCTATATAGAGTTAAAAGAGGAGGATTAAGTCTATGTTTTCAATCCGTACCGCAGTACGCAGCCTGAAACGCTGCAAATATAAAAGCATTCTCAGCATGTTTATCTGCGCGGTTGCCACATTTTTAATGAATCTTTATGCGGCGAATGTGCAGGACAGCGCGAGGATGCTTCAGAAGCTTCCGGAAGCTATGGAGGTGTCTGCAGGAATCAGCAACCTGGACGGAAGTCTGGACCAGGGGCTTAAGATCAAGGAGAAGCTGGTGAACCAGCTTTTGGAATCCGAATACGTCAAAGCTCCGGTTATAACGGTTCAGCTTATGACCGGATTTGGAGAGTTTAAAGAAGAGGACTGGGTGGAAAACCTGACCATGTATGCCCGGGGTTCCAATGATATCAGGGGGATACCGGGACTGAATCCGGAGGATATCAAGCTGGCAGAAGGAGCAGATCCGGATTTTCTTATGTCAGACCGCCGGGAATGCTTAGTGGACGAGACGATTCTTAAGGCCAGGGGCCTGCAGGTGGGAGATACTGTTACACTGACGATCTATTATTACCGGTTTGGGGACTATCATGAGATTTTTGTAGATCCTCTGGATGTGTGTGAGTATTATATTGCAGGTTCTATGAACGTCAGCGGAGATACAGGTGATTCTTCATATAAAGACATGCTTCTGCCGCTGAAGGCAGTACAGGACAGCTTTGCCCGCGCAGGATTTCCGTTTTATGCGGATTCCTGCCGGTTTGAGGTGAAAAACCCGCTGGAGCTGAACGCGTTTAAGGAGCAGATGCATGACTTCGGCCTTCTTCCGGTAGCCCCGTCCGCAGATTTTTATTTTGACGGAAATGCTCTGACTGTGAGGGACGAGACTTTTATTAAGGCGGCTGAGAGAATTGAGGAGAGCCTGACGCTGCTTCGGGGATTTTTTCCATGCATTTTGGTAATTGTGGCTGCTGTAGGCTACCTGACCGCCCATCTGTTTGTTCAGAGCCGGAGACCGGAGTATGCACTGATGCGTTCTCTTGGGGTTGGAAGGGGAAGAAGCTTTTATATTTTTTTTCTGGAATATCTGATTCTGGCGCTTCTTGGCTGCGCGCTTGGAAGCTTGTGCGCGGCGCCTCTGGCATCCGGCGGCTGGAAAACATTCTCAGGTGTGGCTGTATTGTTCACCTGCTGCTATCTGCTTGGAATGTCGGCAGCCCTGCTGGCGATGGGCCGGCTGAGCGTGATGGCGGTGCTGACAAAAAATGATTAGGGAGGAAACAGGGATGGAGATTTTAAAGGCGGAGCAGGTAAGTTATTCTTACCGGACAAAATATCAGACGATTCAGGCTGTAAGAGGAGTTACCTGTTCCTTTGAGACCGGGAAGCTGTATGCGATTATCGGGGAATCCGGAAGCGGAAAGAGCACCTTTTTGTCTTTGATGGCAGGGCTGGATCTTCCGACAGAGGGTAAGATTTATGTGGAAGGAGAAGATTTGGCGCAAAAGAACCGGGATTCCTACCGACGGGATACCGCATCGGTTGTATATCAGGCATTCCATCTGTTTCCTCTTCTGACTGCCAGGGAAAATGTCATGTATCCTATGGAGCTCAAAGGGGTGTCCAGAAGGCAGGCGGCAAAGAAGGCGGATGAGCTTTTGAAAGAGGTAGGGCTGCCGGAGAAAATACGGCGGCAGTTTCCTCAGATGATGAGCGGAGGAGAGCAGCAGCGTGTATCGATTGCCCGCGCGCTGGCATCCGGCGGGAAAATTCTTCTGGCGGATGAGCCTACGGGGAACCTGGATTCGGCCAATGAGCAGAATATTGTGGAGCTTTTGCAGGAAGCCGCTCATAGAAAAGGATATGCGGTTATTGTGATTACGCACAATTCAAAGGTGGCAGAGCAGGCGGATGCCGTATACCGGATGCAGGACGGAAAACTGACGACAGAGAGAGGATGAAGCTTATGACAGTGATCAGAAACAGTATGAGACAGTTAAGGCGCACTCCCCTTCGGGCGTGCCTGTTTATCCTTCTGCTGATGTTTGCGTCGCTTCTTTTGTCTCTGGGCGGCAGTCTGAATCTCCTGACTGACTCCAATATACAGAGACTTGAGAAAGTATTTATGACAATCGGGACTGTGGAGCAGACTCCTTTTGCAGTAGTCCGCAGACAGACCTGGGATGCGGAGGTTAAAGATTATATATTCCGGGATCGGAAGGAATACGGCAAGAGCATTCCTCTGTCCGCGCTGGATATAGAGGGTGCGGAGTATTTGTCAGGGCCGGAGCGCAGGCCATACTTCCTGTCTTACGATCCTTCTTATAAAATCGCCCAGGAGGCGACGGGGTTTACCTGTATTACGATTCTGGAGGCGGAGCCGTATGAGGACTGTGTGCCGGCAGGACCTGTAAAGATGAAGGTAAACCGGATATTGTACAGCTACTATCCCATTCATAATATGATTGATTTCTATTTCTGCGATCACAATAATCCAGAACCGGAGATGCTGTATGCGGGGAAATCCTATATAATGTATCTGATGGACGGGCTTCCCCATGGATGGCGGAGGAGCCAATCGGGAAACTATGAGTGGGAATGGGTTCCGGCCGGCACAGTCAGTTCCAATCAGGCGGATCTGACCGGAGAGGCTGTTCCCAATTTCCTCTCTAACCTGTATTATGAAGAAGTGACGGACGGCTTTTACGAAACAGAGCATGGGAAGGCATGGCTGGAGCTGGTAAAAACCGTGGACTGGCATTATCATTCTGTTCCGGTCACTCCGGTCAGTGATCTGAATCTTCTGATGGCCTTTTACAACGGGGATGCCTATGTGATAGAAGGAAGGGCGTTTGAACAGGCGGATTATGAGGAAGGCAGGAAGGTGTGTATGATCTCCCGGTACTTTGCCAGAAACAATGGCCTGAAGGCAGGCGGCAGGCTTCCTTTGTCAATGGTTCTTGCCAGCTACCAGGGCTCCTCCGCTTCAGATGTTTTCTGTATGTTTTCTCCCGATTACGGCTGTCTGAATGCGGACGGCAGGGCATATGAGCCTTTTGAGGAGGGGGATTACACAATCATAGGAATCTATGATCGGTCTCCCGGAGCCTCCGGAAGAGGAGATTATGCGCTGGCAGATAATGAGGTTCTGATTCCCGCGGGGGCAGCAGGCAGCTATGGACAGAATATTGCGGCATATGGCCCTGTAAAAGCGTCGAATACCTCCTTTCGGATACCGAACGGAACCATTGAAAAATACCGGAAGCTGTGGGAGGAACAAGGAGTGGAGGGACTGGAAATCCAGTTTTATGATAAAGGGTATACGCAGTTGAAGGAAAATATAAACAGTATCCGGCGGATATCCGTTGTGCTTCTTCTGGCGGGAGTGATAACGGCTCTTCTGGTGCTGGTTTTCTTCTGCCATCTGCTTATCACAAAGCAGGGAAAACGTACTGCCATTGAGCGTTCCCTCGGCATGAGCAGAAGGCAATGCATTGTTTCCCTGCTGACCGGGATTTTACTCCTTGCGGCAGCAGGCAGCTTTGCGGGAAGCGCGGCAGGCTGCCGTCTGACGGGGGAGGTGGTCGGCCGTATGGAGGCAGGCGGACACTATGATACAAGATACAGCAATGGAATTATGGGCGTGGAGGGAAATAACGAGGAAGCGATTGTACTGGATGCCTCCGCCAATAAAGCGGTTACGGCAGCTTCCGGAGGAGGATTGTTCATTATGGCATTTCTGATTTCCTTTGGAATGGCTGTAGGGAATCTGAAAAAGGAGCCTCTGGAATTGCTGGGAAAAAGAGAAGAATAGGATTGGGTAAAAATTCCTGCTGTCTTTTATTCTGAAGGGACAGCGGGATTTTTTTATAAAAAATTTCCCATGCAATTTTTCTTCCTTTTCCTACGTCTAATAAATGTAAAGTGAAATACTCTATAAAGCATATGCCGCCGGTTCGGTATTTGCAAAAGGACGCAGAAAGGAGAGAGACCGGGTGGAATTTCTTGTGAAAAAAGCACAAAGAGGTGATGCCGAGGCTTTCATAGCATTGATGGAGGAGAATAAGCAGGGCATGTATAAAGTAGCCAAAGGTTTTCTGAGGAATGAGGAGGATGTGGCGGATGTCATGCAGGAGACGGTTCTGGATTGTTATGAGAAGATCGGCACGCTGAAGCAGAGCGCGTATTTTAAAACATGGATGATACGGATTCTGATGAATAACTGTAAGGATATGATTCGTAAGAAAAAAGGAGATGTATCCATAGAGACCGTGCCTGAGGCTGCGGATCAGACAGTATATGAACAGCCGGAAAATTTTCAGGAAATGATCGAACCTCTCAGGGAGAGGGACAGAAGTATCTTTACCCTGTATTATTTATATGGGCTTAAGATAAAGGAAATAGCCGCATGTATGCAGATGAACGAGAATACGGTGGCTTCCCGTCTGAAACGGGGACGGAAAACCCTTCAGGCGGAGATTCAGTCAGGCGGCAGAAGGGGGTAGCTGTATATGGAAAACAGAATAGAAGAGAAGCTTCCGCAGATCGTGGAGGACAGACTGCAGGAGGCATACCGTATGATACGCAAAGGGGAAGTGAAGCAGATGAGAAAGAAAAGATATCTTTATAAATGGGCCGGTACGGCGGCAGTATGCGCCGTGATTGTTACCGCGTCGGCGGGAGCTTTGGCAGCGGCGGCATATTTTCAGAAGGAAGCGCGCCGGGAGGCGGATCGGATTACCTATGAATTTCATATTAATTATGATCTGGTTCCGGGGGAATATCAGGTGGAGCCAGGATATCTGCCGGAGGGATATCAGGATCAGGGGGCAGGAAAGTATTACGGGGAGGATGGCCTGGGAATTTCGGTTATGCCGATCTATACAACCACAGAGCTTGATAAGGCAGACGGCAGGATTGACATATCCGATATTGAGGATGTGGAGCATACGACGCTAAGCGGTATGGAAGCGGATATTATTACCTTTCAGGAGGCGAAGAAATATCAGATGCCGACCTACATTTTTCTGTTTAATGAGGCGGAGGGCTATGTGCTGGAGATCATAAGTCAGTATACGGTTGGAAAGGAAGAGCTTCTGAAGTTCGCGGACAATCTGACGGTGAAGCGTACCGGGGACGGCGCTTATGAGACGGAAGAGGAACGGTCTAAAAGAGAACAGGAAGAGGCGTCGGCCGAAGCGCAGGCGCTGAAAGGACAAAAGACCTGGGAAGCGCTGCAGAAGTCAGGAATTCCGGAGAATAAAATATATGATATCGGAGAGGAGGTAAAATCCTATGACGGAAGCTTTGGATATACGGTGATGGAGGCTGCGTTTCTTGACGGAATTGGCGGATTTGATGAGAAGGACTTCTTTGATTTTTCCAGGTTTGACGGCTGGCTGAACGAGGATGGAACATTAAAGCCATATACAAGACTGCACTATGATAAAAATATGGAGCTTTTAGGGGAAGAGCAGACAGAGCAGGAAATTCTCCGGGTGGATATGAAGGTACACTGCTACAGCAGCAGTGTATTTGAAGAAGCGCCTCTGGATTTCAGTCTGCAGTATGTGGAGAAGAGAGCAGACGGGTCGTATACATGGGCGTCGGATGAGTATTCGTCTGTGCCGGAGGAACACTACAGTCTTCAGATAGACAACAGCGCAGTCTATCTGAACGGGTCCACCCACACGGAGGGCGAAGATCGGAAAGCTTACTTTTTCCGGCAGATGGAGGAGGGCGAGGAATTTTTTTATACGCTGCTTTTTGTAGTGGATCAGGATCGGAAGCAGGACTTTCTGCTGCAGCCTGTCAGCGGAAATTCCAGCCTGAACCAGATTGAAGACGAGACAATATCTCAAATATGCGATCAGTTGGACGGGTATATCCGGTTGAAATAAGGACTGGCAAGCAAATAGAATATCGTGCACAGAATGTCAGGAAATCAATGGAACGGGGGATCTGCAGGCGGATTCCCCATTTCATTGTCAGATATTAGTTAAAATATACAAAAACTCTCCGCTTCATTATAGTTAAATGTCCTAAAAATTTCTTTAAAATAAAATTTTACTTACAAAAATTCAGAAAATTTGATATAGTAG
>VSNE01000010.1 GCA_009774155.1 Lachnospiraceae bacterium | reverse complement strand
GCATAACGTATAGGGAAGATATAATTAAGGTCAAACTCTTTAAAGAATCACCTCCTTTTAGTCAAGTTAATTTAATTTTGGAAAAGAACTGGTAAATATCATCATATGGGTTCTGAGGAGGGATACCTTGAAGAAATAAAAAAGTATTTTAAAATGTAGGAAGCAGATGCGGTGAGTCTGATTAGAATGAACCATAAAATCAGATGTATAATATAAGGTTTGAAACAGTAGAAATGGAAAAAATAGGTATAGGGCAATCCGAAAGGGCTGCTTCTCCTAAATTCCAAAACCGATAAATAAGAGGTGGTGATGAACCATCTCTTTTTGATTGGAATAAATTAACCGGATAGGAAGGTGAGGTGGTTGGCAAATAGTAAAAATTTAATGCCTATTGAAACTGTGAACTCGAGACGAACTCGAGAGAAACATGCAGAGGATAGTCGTAAAGCTGGCAAAGCATCCGGAGCTGCCAGAAGAAAAAAAGCCGATTTTCGGAAAACATTAAATGCTCTCCTTGCCACGGAAATAGATAGTCCGGAGTGGACGCCATTTCTTGAATCCCAAGGTTTGGACAGCACCTTGGAGGCAGCAGTTAATGCCGCTATGATTAAGGAATCTTTGGCAGGAAATGTAAAAGCCTATGAAGCTATTGCAAAATACACCGGGCAAAGTTCTTTGCCCGGTATGGGGCCTCCGGAGGATTTTGATGAGGAAGCAAAAATCAAATATCCGTTGATTAACATACCAGATAATGGGAGGAATAAAAATACATCCCTTCAGATATCGCCTCAGGCAGGACCTCAGACATTGTTTATGGCATCTGCTGCAGATATCGTCATTTATGGTGGCGCCGCCGGCGGGGGAAAAACTTATGCATTGCTGCTCGAATCCCTTAGGCATAAAGATGTCAAAGGATTTGGCGGAGTGATCTTTCGCCATAACTATAATCAGATTACAGCACAGGGAGGGCTTTGGGATGCCAGCCATAAGATTTTTGACCAGATTCCAGATGCTCATGACAAGAAAACCCCTAAGCTTCATTGGTATTTTGATGGTGGGGCAAAGCTAAATTTTGCCCATATTGAAAGAGATGAAGATTTGAAATCGTGGCAGGGCACAGA
Organism: Lachnospiraceae bacterium; assembly: GCA_009774155.1. Taxonomy (GTDB): domain Bacteria; phylum Bacillota; class Clostridia; order Lachnospirales; family Lachnospiraceae; genus Hominiventricola. The sequence goes on along the minus strand of VSNE01000010.1, from coordinate 19,559 downwards.
AATCGCATACATTGGTTTTGATGAGCTGACACATTTCACGAAGCATCAGTTTTTGTATATGCTGTCCCGAAACAGGACAACATGCGGTATCAGGCCATATATAAGATGTACTTGTAATCCAGATGCTGATTCCTGGGTTGCTGATTATATTGCTTGGTGGATTGACCAGAATACCGGATATGCGATTCCTGAACGAAGCGGTCAGATACGATGGATGGTGGTGCTGAATGACATCATCTATTGGGGAGACACCCCGGAGGAGTTGGCAAAAAAGTATGAAGTCAATGTGGAGGATTGCAAAAGCGTTACGTTTATTGCCAGTCGCCTGGAAGATAATAAAGTGCTGCTGGAGAGTGACCCTGGATACATGGCGAACTTGAAGGCTATGACTGAGGTAGACATGGAGCGGCTGTTGAAAGGAAACTGGAAAATTAAAGCGGCAGCAGGGAAATATTTCAAACGCTCACAAATAGGGCCGTCTAATATGCTGTCTCAGCTACCAACAGATGTTATATTTTGGTGCAGGGCCTGGGATATTGCGGCAACAGGTGAAGATGAAGGCGACGATCCGGATTATACTGCTGGAGTCCTGATTGGCAGGAGAAGGGGTGGATCATTTATTGTTGGTGATGTTATTAATATGCTTGTGAAAGCTGGAGATGTGGAGAATCTAATTCGGGTAACTGCTTTAGCGGACAGGGAGAAATACAGTACGAATTATACAGTCCGGATTCCACAAGATCCAGGAGCCGCAGGGAAGATTGTTGCTCATAACTATGTAAGGATGCTTGCTGGCTTCAATGTGAGGGTGATGTCGGTATCTGGAAGCAAAGAACTTAGAGCAACTCCGTTTGCGGCACAGTGGCAGAATGGAAATGTACAAATACTTATTGCCGACTGGAATGAAATGTATTTTAATCAGTTAGAGTCATTCCCGGCATCCAGCCATGATGATATGGTGGATGCTTCTTCAGATGCATTTAATGAATGTGCGGAGGCTGACTTTGATCTTGGCAATTTGCTTTAGATTTTTTGTATAGAGGTGAAACAGATGAATAAACGGCAGAAAGTCAAACAACTGAGACAGCGAATACAAACGCAGCGTGGTGCAGCCATCATTGATGGTAATGAATTCCGGCAGGATGGCTACAGTAATATGATGAACAAATATGGTACAAAGCAGGATAATTCTACAGCTTACCATTACAGCCTAGAAGGCATAGTTCCTGATATAGAGCTTGCGAATCTATACGAAGGCAATGGATTGTTTGCTAAAATTATCAACCGTCCATCAGAAGAGGCAGTGAAGCATGGATTGGATATTGATTACGGAAATAAGGATATCGCAGAGTATGTGGAGGATTGGCTGGATAAATTGGAATGGGAGGACAAATTCTCTACAGCCGAGAAATGGGCGCGGCTCTATGGAGGCTCTGTTATTGTAATGCTGGTAGATGACGGAGGAGGTCTGGAAAACTCTTTAAACTGGAAAAATGTCAGGAGCATCGATGAGCTTCGAGTGTTTGAACGGGCTATTGTACAGGAAGATACTTTATCCTTGTATCAGTATTTCGGAAATTCTATGAAAAGCACAGTTTCTTTTGGAGAGCCTGAGTTTTTCCATATATCAAGTAAATATGGCAGCTTTACGGTACATCGTTCCCGATGTCTAGTATTTCGGAATGGTCGTTTGCCGGAGCATGCATCCGATGCCATATACCAGTATTGGGGTATTCCTGAATACATCAAAATTAAGAGGGCGCTTAGAGAGTGCATTACATCCCATGAAAACGGGGTGAAACTACTGGAACGATGTTCACAGGCCATTTATAAAATGAAAAATTTGGCTAACAAACTGGCAACACCACAAGGAGAAGATGAGGTTCTTCAAAGGCTTCAGGTTATTGATATGGCCCGGAGCTTTTTAAATTCTTTAGTGATTGACAATGATGGCGAAGAGTATACATTTGAGTCAATGAGCATGAGCGGAGTCAAGGATATTCTGGACTCTACCTGCAACATGCTTTCTGCCGTAACAGATATCCCGCAGACAATTTTGTTCGGTCGTTCTCCTTCCGGCATGAACTCTACCGGGGAGAGCGATATGGAAAACTACTATAACATGGTTGAGAATATCCAGAAGCAGAATATGAAAGCCAATTCCCGTACGGTTATTGACCTGATTCTCCAGCAGGGGAAATTGGAGGGAGCTATACCAGAAATTCCAAAATATAAAATGAAATTCGCTTCATTGTGGTCTATGTCTAAAAAAGAGCAGGCAGATGTAGAGAAGACGAAAGCAGACACCGAATATGTTAAAGCTCAGATATATCAACTTTATATGGATGGAAATGTCATAGACCCATCTGAAGTGCGGAGGAAGGTGGCAGAGGAGGATGGTTATGATATTAAACTGGAGGAATCAGATGAGATACTGGAGATACCGGAGGATATTTTAGAAATTAATCGGAGAACATCAAAAAATCTGAACACAGATGCGTATGAAGCAGATAAAGTCGGGGATTATCCTGCGGCAGCAGTTCTGGTTATTAAAGATGGTAAAATTCTGTGTGCATCCAGAAGAAATTCGGAAGGTATCTGTGGGCCAGGAGGTCATATAGAGGATGGTGAAACTCCGGAGGAAGCAGCAGTGCGAGAGGCTATGGAGGAATTTAATATCGTCCCGCTAAATCTTATGCCTTTGGGCGATTATAAAGGTTTTCCAGGGCTTTACCTGCCCTCAAAACTGTATTTTACGGATCAGCTTTCAGGAGTACCAGAAGCGGACGGAGATGAGATGCTGGGCGCCGAATGGCTGTCGTTGGAAGAACTGCGGAGAAAAAGGCTGTTTCCGCCATTCGAGGAGAGTCTGAATATGCTTGGAAATCTCCTGAAAAAATCATTTGACAGCCAATAATTCTACTGATGCGATTATAACAGCGAAAATGGATGGAGGTTCCGGTATCTGGAGAAATTAATGGATTATGCTGAAGCAGATATGGATTTCATATCGGCAAATAAAATTGAAATAAGTTGTTTTGGGATGCATGGAGGTGATGATTGATATAAACGATCAGAATATGAACCAACTGCTGATATTGGAGGCTGGAAGAAGGTTTGGCAGCCATGAAGTTCTGTACAGTAAGTACATCCCTCGTATACCTGCATCTGCTGAACGGGAATATATTCGTCTGGTCAACCAGTACATGCGGATACTGAAAGAAGAACTTGAGGAGCAGCTTCCTCACATAAAGAAGCAGTACAAGGCTGACAGGGATACAGAGGTTCGAGAAAACCGACGTAATGACAGCACAACAGATCTGATATTGGCGGTTATAGATGCATTTAATGTCATCCGTAACCGTCTTACGTCCCGGACAGAAGGCTTTGGATTACGCAGGAGACTGGAGCTTCTGGCAAATTTGAATCGGAAACTTACAGTGAAAGAGTGGAAGCGTGCAATCAAAGCGACCCTAGGTATTGATATTCGAGAGGATTATTACCTAGGGAATTTTTATGCTGAAAAATTGATAGAATGGGTGGAGGAAAATGTAGGGCTGATAAAGACTATACCTGAGGATACATTAGACAAGATGAGGGATATTGTATATGACGGCTTCACGAATGGCAAGACTACTACCCGAATGGCAAAGGATATCCAGAAGGCTTACAGTGTCAGCCGCAAACGAGCAATATTTATTGCAAGGGATCAGACTGCAAAGCTGAATGGACAGATTCAGCGCGCCCAGCAGATGGATGCCGGAATTACGGAGTATATCTGGTATACCTGTCAGGATGAGAGGGTCAGGAAAAGCCACAAGGAGTTGAACGGGCAGAAATTCAGTTGGGATGCTCCTCCGGAAAACTCAGATGGAAGGAAATGCCATCCGGGGCAGGATTACAACTGCCGTTGTATTGGCAGACCGGTTTTTAACAAAAACATGACTCTGCCGCTGGCAGATGATGTACAGTCAGGAATCGGAAGGAGCAGAAGACAGGGTTCTGGCATGAATGGATATATTGATCGCTCTAAGACGAAAAGTTCTGATATCAGCACCAGAAGAGAACTTGATGAAAATGATATCCGTGCGATTCATGAATATATGTCCTTCCAGTCCTATTTGGTAAATGAGAAGCTACGTAACAGGATTGCATTGACAGCGGAGGAAAAATCCTTTACAGTACAGTTAGATTCCACCTTGAAGAAGCTGCCGAGATATAAGGGTAGTGTGAGACGTTCCCTGCATTTTCAGACAGAAGGAGATATACTGGCATTTGTTGAGAAATGCATGCTGGGTAATCGAATTGTATATGACGAGTATATATCGACCACCAGAGGAGAAATATATAATCCGGATGCTCAAGTGCAGATACATATTCCAAATTGCACAAAAGGTCGTGACATTACAAGCTTTAATGATTCGGAACAGGAAATTCTGTATGAAAGAAATTCAGTGTTCATGGTTAAAGGAGTCTGGCTTCAGGATGGAAAATATCATATTGAGCTGGAGGAGTTTGACGGATGAGTGAAGAATTAAAACGGGGAATTCCCAAAGGAAGATGTATTGGACATGACGAATTTACTCCTGAACAAAGAAGGAAGAATGCAGAAGAATTTGAAGCATATCTAAGAGAGACTGGTCAATTAAAAGATGGAGAGCATATGCAGGAAGTCGATTTTGATTTGTTACGAAGAAAGTTTGAAATTTTGCAGAAAAAGAATAAACATTAGTTACAATGAGCCGCCGTCAGCGATGACAGGTGGCTTTTTTGTGAAAAGAAAAGGAGACAACTCAAATGAAACAGCAGAATTCATCACCCGTGTTAAGGCGGGTGCGGCGCCTGGACAGTATCCGGCTGGATGCGGATGACAGGACCTATTTCACGGATGAAGGTTATTTGGTGGATCATCCAGTCCTGACTTCCGTTGGAATCTTTGAATACACAAACCCTGACGGTACCCTCCGCAGGGAATTGAGGCTTCCTGAGCACGTCTTTGCGGATAAATCCCTGAAAACGTACAGAGGGAAGCCTGTTATTATTACCCACTGTGCCGGGAAGATCAGCAAGGATAACGTAGACCGGGAGCAGATCGGAACAATCTTAAGCGACGGGTATCAGGATGGCGATGACGTCCGGGCGGAAATCATTATTCACAATACGGACGCTATGAAGTCCAGCGGTCTGAAGGAGCTTTCTCTGGGATATAATCTGGATTTACTTGAGGAACCTGGGGAATGGAATGGTCAGCCCTATGACGCAGTCCAGACCAATATTGTGATCAACCATCTGGCACTGGTGGCCAGCGCAAGAGCCGGGGATCAGGCGAGGTTGAATATTGATAGTTCTGATGAACCAGAGCTTAAAGGGGGGAAAGTCACAATTTCTGATATCGGTCAGGGGAACACGGAAATACATCTTCCATCCGGCAGCCATGCTGGAGTTGATGATAGAAAAAATTATGAAGGAGGAAAGAAACCTATGAAAGGATTGTACATGGATGGTTTCGATATGACACCAGAACAACTTGTGGAAGCGCTCAACCAGTATAAGGCATCCTGTGGGAGTGTTAAAGATGCTGATGCGGCAGCAGGTGATGGAGCGGGCGTTACAGGTGTAGCGGGAAAGAAACCGACAGCAGTACAAGAAGCTCCGGCAGCCTCTGTAATAGAGGAGTCTCTCGCAGCAGAGCCGGAAAAGAAGGATGCGGATGATCAGACATCGCTAATTGCCGCAGTGGAGCAACTTCTGTCAGTTCTGAAAAAGAAAGACGGAAATACAGACAGCACAGAAAGAGAGAGGGCAGTAGCTCCCGTTTCTGCCGGAGAAGGAGTTTCGGTCGGAACCAAGCAGGATGGGGAGGGAGCCAGGGAGTCGGCAGGCTGCGGAAAGGAGGACACCAATGCGGACGGGTCCGGTGACATGTCGCAGCCTCTGAATGCGGATTCTGCAGACGATCTGTTTCGCCAGCGTCTTGGCATCTGCCGGATCGGTGACCGGCTGGGTATCGAAGGTCTGGAGGGTATGTCTATTCTGGAAGGGAAGAGGACAGTCATTGCCAAAGTCTTTCCGGATATGCACCTGGATGGAAAAGACATGGCATATGTGGATGCAGCCTATGACATTGCAGTTGAAAAAGCCAGTAAGCGTAAGGACGTGTCCTATCAGTGTGCGCAGATGGCTTCCGGAGTGTTTCCTGCCATGAGGACAGACGGCCTTGGAAGTGATGGGAGCATGGCATTCCGTGCAAGACATAACATGATTGAGAGAGAAGGAGGGAATGAGTAATGGCAACACAGCTCGACTATGGTTATAGCATGTCAAAAGGCGTGCCTGGAGGAAAATATGACCTGTCACTGGATGAAGTAATCACCAGGACCAATGAGGAGGAGGACGGCGTTCTGAAATTTGGAATGGTGGTCATGGTCGGGACCACGCCCGGGACCACGGTAAAGGTCCCTGTAGATGGAGTAACATTAGGGAAGATTGAAGGAATCGTTCTTCATGCAGAGAATACGGAGCAGGACCGAAAAGGCCGTGTGGTAGTAGCAAACAATGCATCAGTAGGGATCATGCGGTACGGCAAGATCTGGGCAAGAGTCGCAGAGAATGTGACACCTGTATATGGGGACTCACTGTATGTTGTCGTCTCCGGAGATGATGCAGGAGTCCTGTCCAATGAGGAAGGAATTGGAAACGTAAAGCTCGGCGGGTATTTCATCGGGGAAGCTGAAAAGGAAGGTATTGCTCCCGTGCTTCTTACCGGAATGGCCTGATAAGAAAAGGAGGATGAACAAAGATGGCGAAAGAAAAAACAAGATACAATCCCAACATGCCGTCCGAAGGATATGACAAGGCGGATCTGGCGGCTCTAAGGGGTTCCAATATTACACCGGTGCTGGCCAATGCACAGCTCAGATTTGATTCTGCGGAAGATGCGTCTCTTTTTTTTGCACGTGAACTGGACTATGTAAAAGCCAAATCTTACGATAAGATTTATCCGGAGTTTACCGCTCTGAACAATTTCCCAATCACCCATGAAGTGCCGGAAGGAGCGGAAACGATGACTTATTATAGTTATGATAAGACTGGTTTTGCAGCAATCATCAGTAATTATGCGACGGATCTTCCCCGGGCAGATGTAAAAGGATCTCCGACTACCGCGCATGTGAAATCCATCGGAGATTCTTATGGATATTCCGTCCAAGAGATGCGGGCAAGCCGTATGGCAGGAAAGAGTCTGGACATCCGAAAGGCTGCCGCTGCCAGATATGCGATTGAGAGGACAGTCAACCGTATTGCTTTTGCTGGCGACGAGAAACATAACCTTATGGGTATGCTTTCTCCTAAAAATAATATCCCGTTGTATACACTTAGTATAGTGGATGGTAAGACAGCCTGGAAGGATAAGCCTGCGGCAGGGATTCTGGCGGATGTCAATGGAATGTTTGCGTATCAATCCGAACTGACACAGGATGTGGAACGGGCAGATACCCTTGCACTTCCGCCAAACGTGTATATTGATATTTCCACGCGCCAGATTCCGAATACTGGAATTACGGTGAAAAAATTTCTGATGGACAATGCGCCATATCTGAAAGAGATCATTCCATCTCCGGAACTTTTAGCAAAGAATACGGAGATGAATCCATATGGAGAAAATGTTGCTTTGCTGTATACAAATAATGCAGAGAAATTCAGCCTGGAAATTCCGATGTCATTTTATCAGTATCCTCTCCAAAACAGGAATCTGGAGATTGTCATTCCATGCGAGGAACGTGTTGCCGGAATTATTTTGTATTATCCGTTGTCTGCAATGATTGCGGTTGGTGTATGAGGAGGGACATATGAAGATTAAGAACATTTCAGAAAAAATTATCGGTATAGGGGAAGTAACAGTATTGCCGGGGGAAACAAGGGATATCCCGAAAGCATATGAGAGGAGTCCTATTCTTGAAGTATATAAAAAACAGCACTTTGCAGAGATCATGGGAAAGCCTTCATCCAGCATTGATACAGCAGCAGGAGATAAAGCAAAGGAACAGAAGATGACAGAGAATGCAGAAGTCCTGCGCCAGGCCAGGCTCGCTTCTTTAGACGGGATTACGGAAGAAGCACTTGCGAGCCTGGCTAATGAGCTTGGTGTAAATCCTGCTGAATGCAAAGATCATGCAGATGCATTGAAAAAGGTCAGGGCAGCACTGAAAAAATAGGAGGGATCTGTATGAATGCTCTTGATATTTTCCGTATAGTGGCGACGGAGTTTTCTGACATACCGGATGATGACATGGTGGATTCAGATACTGGAAGGGTTACGGCTTATGGCGTGAACAGTTATCTGAAATTGTATGCCGACCAGATTTCCGAAAAAAGATTTGGGAGTACATATCAGAAAGCTCTGGCTTATCTGACGGCCCACAAGTTGAAGATGAGCGGATATGGGAGTACGACCAATGGCTCTATCAGTGATGCTTTGCGGGTGAGTTCCTATTCGGAAGGCGAGGCCTCCATTAGCTTTTCTACGAACCAGAATACAAATCTCCAGATTGATGCAGAGTACGCTCTGACAGTATACGGCCTGGAGTTTCTTACGCTTAGGAGAAATGCAATTATTCCTATTGTATCTGCCGGAGAGGGATTCGGATATGGGGGCTAAGGTAAAGATTCGTGTAACTCCGGAAGGCCAGCGGCTCCAACGGATACTGAAAGAACTGAAAGAATTGGAGGTCCGTGTTGGTTTCCAACATGGCAAGACTGTCGAACCAGACGGCACGGATATCTGTGATATTGCTGCATGGAATGAGCTTGGGACAGAGCATACACCAGCCCGTCCGTTTCTCCGAAAAAGCGTGGACGATAACAAAAATAGGATTAAGGCTTTTCTCGAATATCAGATGCAGCAGATGATACATGGAGTATCCGCAGAGCAGGCTCTGAAGGAGATCGGTATATTTCAGAAAGACCTTATACAGGAGAAGATTACGGAGGGGAGTTTTATTCCGAATGCTGTTTCTACTATAATCCAGAAAGGCTCCAGCAAGCCGCTGGTTGATACTGGAAGAATGCGGCAGTCTGTGAACTATGTTGTGAAAAAGAAAGAAAGTGGTGACGGATGAATTTCTTGAAACGGACGTATCTGTTAAGACGCTATTTTAAGCCTGAAATTGTTCGAGGGTATTCTTCTATTCCTTACCAGGATTTAACGCTTCCTATGGATATACAGACGCTGGAGGATGAAGTTATTACCACCCCTGACGGAAGCAGGTCAGTTCAGAAGCTGAAGGTATTTTGTGACAGCATCATATTAGTAGAGAACCAGGAAAATCAGCAGAAAGCAGACCGGGTATGGTTCCAGGGGAAATGGTTTGGGTGCAGGTCCAGTCGGCTCAGCGAAAACACGCCCCTGAAGCACTGGACGGCTACTTTTGTTGAATGTCTGGATGTCGAGCCTGAAACAAAATTGGATGTTGGGGGAAGTGATGGCGATGAAAATGAATCTGGAAGAAGTTAAGGAAGTTCTTTATGATATTACGGCCATGTTTTTTCATGGTGCGGCAGTTATATGGGCAGAGCAGATCAATACGAAGCCTCCATTGCCGTATATCACTTTGAAGATTGGAAGTATACAGAGGACAGCATTCCCGTTTATTGCGGCTGACGGGGGCAGATATTATCCATGCCAGACAACGCTGGAAATCAATCTGTATACCAAAGGAAGGCCGGTCACTGTCGAAGCTCATGTGACCGGAAATTATGCCAACACTGCGGCACCCGATCTGATGGATTTTTTTAATTTTGCCGAGTCGGAGGAAATTACGGACATGATGGCAAAGAAAGGCATTGAAGTAACACTGATTCCTCCAGTGAGGGATTTGACTGCTTTGCTGAATGACAGCAAGTATCGCTATCGTGCCATGGCGGAAGCCGCTGTTACATTTGTTCAGGAAGCAGACGGCCGCTATGGAATCAACGGTATTTCTGCCGCTCCGAACAGTAGCGGCGGCGGCACGCCTGAAATGGCAGAGGCCGTTATTGAAACTATAAAAGAAGTGGAAATAAAAGATGTAACAGGAGGAGGCAATATTGACGATGAAAAATAATCCGTTAGATGACATTATTAAATGCAGTGTTGAAATTTCCAGCCCCGCATCCAATGATGCGACATTTGACAGCATCCTTTTGGTAGTTCCGGAGCCGAAAGCAGCCGGTGAGAAAACCATGGATAAGGTAACTGCCATTTCTCAGGCGGATGAATTGCTTAATTATGGCTATATAGTGAACGATGCTGCATATACTGCAGCCTTGGCAGCTTTTTCCCAGAGCCCGTCTCCGGATTTGCTGTATATCTGTATCAGGAAGGAGATGGAAGAAACCGGGACAACGGGGGAAGAATCTGGAACAGAAGTATCCGGAACAGGAGAAGAGACCAGGGAAAGAAGCACAAAAACGTATGAGGATATCCGGACAACTCTTTCGAGGGCAAAAGCAGAGGCAGGCTTTTACGGCATTCATTTAACGTCCTTTAGGGATAGGGAATCTATTCAGGGAGCAATTGAATGGGCGGAAGCAAATGAAAAGCTTTTTGCATTTGAGTACACGGATTATAGTGCCTGCCCGGTTAAGAATTCTTCTTATTACCGGAGTTTTTGTATGTACAGCGGAACAGCAGATGGATATGGGGCTGATGAACAGCCGGAGACAAACCAGTATGCAGCGCTGGCGTGGATGGCAAAGTGCTTCGGGTATGATCCTGGTACCGAGACTTGGCATCTGAAGGAACTGGCATCCATCGTTCCGTCTGCACTCAGCGCGGATCAGAAGAGGGAGCTAAAAGCAGGCCATATCAATATGTTTCTCAGATATGCAGGATGCAACTGCACGATTGGCGGCCATACGCTGGCAGGAGAATGGATTGATGTGATCCGTTTCCGGGACTGGGTGAAGACAGAGATGCAGAACAGGGTTTTCAATGTGCTGAAAGCAAACCGCAAGGTTCCGTTCACGGATAACGGTATTGGACTTATTGAAGGGGCTATGGAGAGCACTCTTAAGGACGGGCAGGATATCGGCGGGATTGCCCAGACTGAGTATGACAGCGATGCAAATGAAATCCCTGGTTTTCAGGTATATGTTCCGCTGGCATCTGACCTTACGGAAGCAGAAAGAAAATCAAGGAAGCTTTCAGGTTGCCGATATAAGGCAAAACTCGCCGGAGCTATCCATATAGTTGAGATTGAAGGATACCTGATATTCTAAGGAAGGAGTGTATTGATAATGGACAGAGTGACAACATACAACCCGAGGAAAGTTACCTGTGCCCTCGGGAGGCATATTGCATCCGGCTTTGCAGACGACAGTTTCATCACGATTGAGCCGGCCAGTGACGGTACATCTTATGTGATTGGGGCAGACGGGGAGATGGCAAGAAGCGTGGACCCTTCCAGGGTATACACCCTAAAGCTGTCGTTGTTGCAGGCATCTGTTACAAATAAATATCTGCAGAAGATGTATGATAAAGATAAGAAAGACGGAAGCGGGACTTTCCATATAAACATCCATGACATTCTTGGAAAAGAGAAGTTTGTCGGTTCTGTCGCCTGGGTAGCGAAGCAGGCGTCCTGGTCGAGGGGAAAAACGCAGAACAACCGTGAATGGGAACTTGTTGTAGGCGAGGGATACTTTAAGTAGACAGGAGGATAAAGAAATATGGCATTAAAGCAGGTAGAGCCGACTATAGAAAATATTGGCGGCATGAAATTTTATATTAAACCGTTTGCTGCTTTTAAAGCAGCAAACCTGACCGGGGAGCTGGCAAGTGTGCTGGCTCCCTTATTAGGTTCGTTAATTCCGCTGGTGCAGACGGCAAAGAAAAGCAAGAATCTTATGGATATAGATATTGATTCTATTGACGAAAACCAGGCAGCACAGGCGGTCCTTAACTGTACTTCTATTAACGGAGATAAGCTAGAGTCGCTTATGCGGAAGCTGCTTCTGGGAGGACACATTGTAGTTGAGGTTCCGGATAAAGACGGAGAATCTGAGGCATTAAATCTGGATATGGATCTGGCGAACGAGATTTTCTGTGGGAATACTCAGGATATGTTTGTTTTGTGCTTTAAGGTAATAAAGCTGAACTTCAAAGGTTTTTTCGGGAAGCTTTCCGGCCTGTATGGGAAAGCAGGGCCGGCAGAGGGGAAAACCCCGAGGAAGATCTTGTAAAATACGGTAAGTTTGATTATTCACAGTTTAGTGAACTGGAGCTCAGGTGCTATATCCTTATAAAAGCAAGGCTGGCGTCCATGTATGAGCTGAAGGAGATATATACCTTGGATGAAGCCTTGAAGCTGTATGCGCTGTATGAGATGGAACTGGATATCGAAAAGGGGCGGGCGGCTGAACTGGAAAGGAGGAACGGCCATTGACCATAAGAGATATCGTAGTGGCATTTGGGTTTGAGGTTGACCGTAATAGTGAGAGGCAGGCAGAGGGCAGCATCCATAAGGTAAAAGGTCTGGCTACAAAACTGCTTGGAGCCATAGGAATCGGGTTTTCCATTGCCGGACTCGGAAGCCTTGCGGAAGCGGCGGCTGATGTGGAAGCGCTGAAATCGCAGTTTTCTCAAGTGTTTGGAGAGATGGAGTCAGAGGCAGGAAAAAGACTGGAATCCATATCCGATGATACAGGCGTTGCCATAAACCGGATGAAGGGAAGCTTTGTCCAGATTGCGGCATTTGCAAAGACAACAGGTATGGAAGCCTCAGATGCATTGGAACTGTCCGACCGAGCCATGCAGGCTGTCGCTGATTCAGCGGCATTTTATGATCGTTCGCTGGAAGATGTAACGGATTCCCTTCAGTCTTTCCTGAAGGGAAACTTTGAAAATGATGCAGCGCTTGGCCTTTCGTGTACAGAGACAACCAGGAATACGGCAGCCAATGCGCTGTATGGAAAATCATTTAAGGATCTGGCAGAAGAACAGAAACAGCTTACCTTACTGCAGATGGTAGAGGATGCGAATAAAGCATCCGGAGCCTTGGGGCAGGCCGCCAGGGAGTCCGATACTTGGACAAACCAGTTAGGCAACCTGAAGCAGTCGCTTAAAGATTTAAAGGCGGCAGCAGGACAGGGGATTCTGGGACCTGCAGTCAAGGGGCTTAAAATATTGAACGTCATTACCCAGAAGGCAACGGAGACTGTTTCGGAACTTACCGGGAAAACCGGTATGCTGACGGAAGGATTTGACTGGTTCCATGCAAAGATGAAAAGATTCCAGCCTGCAATGGACAGAACAGCACAGACATTATCGCGCGGGATGGGCAAAGGCATGGATGCAGTAAGAGGCATCGTTAATAAGCTTGGCGGTATGGAAAATGTATTGAAGATACTGGCGGTAGCAGCAGCCTCATTTGGTGCCGTAATGACATTCGCAAAGATCATCATATCAGCTAAAAAGTTTGTTGCGGCAATCAAGGCAATTGATAAGGCTATGGTGCTTGCAAAGCTAAAGGTTTGGGCAATCGTGGCTGCTGTCGTAATCCTGACCCTGATAATAGATGACCTTATCAACTTTCTGAAAGGCAATGATTCTGTAATCGGCGCTCTTTTTGATAAACTGGGCATCGGGGCAGAAGATGCCCGTAAAGCCATTTTCGGCGCATTTGAAAGAGTAAAGGATTTCCTGCTTGGTATATGGGATTTCTTAAAGACGGCAGCAGGAATGTGGGCGGATACTGTAAGCGGGTTCTTTGAACGGCACGGGGAATCAATTCGGGAAAATTTTGAGAGGGTATGGGGCATCATCAAAACCTTTTTAAAAGGGGCCTGGAGTTTGCTGTCCCAGGTGGCAGCTATACTGTTTGGGGAGACAGAAGATCATATTGGCAGTTCCGCCCTGAGTACGAAGGATATGCTGCTGTCGATTTGGCAGGCTGTTCTAAATACATTATCCGCCATATGGAATGCATTATATAGCTATGCAAGTGTAGTTTTTAACATCCTGGCAGAGGCCATTGAAACTATATTTGGCTGGATACAGACATTCTGGAGCAACTGGGGTTCCCGGATACTGGCATGGTTCCAGATACTGTGGGACGGCATGGGAAGACATCTGAACGATTTTCTTAAAGTCGTAGAGGGAGTTGCAGATTTTATAGCTTCCGTGTTTTCCGGAGACTGGCAGGGGGCATGGGACGCTGTCAGGCAGATATTTGTCAGTGTGTGGGATGCTGTCATCAGCACTGTCACCGTAGGATGGGAACTGTTAAAACTGCTGTTTTCAATGGCGCTTTCAGCCATTCAGGAAGTATGGAATGCAGCATGGGCTGCAATAGCCGATTTCCTGAAAATGATATGGGACAGCATAGTTTCCTTTGTTTCAGGAATGCTCAATAGTATTTCCGGTGAAATCATGAGGATTTCTGATTTGATCATAGGAGGTATACAATCAGCAATCGATTTTATTACATCACTGCCGGAAAAAGCTGTTCAGTGGGGGGCTGATTTTATACATGGGCTGATATCTGGTATTACTGGTGCAGTTGGAGGGATTGGAGAAGCGGTCAAGGGGGTTGCAGACACCATAAGCTCTTATCTGCACTTTTCGGTTCCGGATCAAGGACCGCTTACGAATTATGAGTCCTGGATGCCGGACTTTATGGCGGGTCTTGCCAGAGGCATCCAGTCAAATGAGGGAATGGTGTTGGATAAGGTAAGAAACTTTGCAGATGGAATGGCCTCACTGACTCAGGCGGCTACGGCAAATGTAGCTACAGCAGCAAACAGCACAGTCAGCAACTTAACCTCCAATATGACACAGAATGTGAATATCAATAACAGCTATACAGGGGGAACGCCGGAGGCTCAGAAAAATGTATCCAGAGCGATGAAAAAATCGGCAGAAGATGCAACTGCATACATGGCAAGGGGACTTGCCTACGCTAGGGGGTGATTAGACATATCAAGGAAGAATCTAAGGCCTGTTGCTATAGCCGGGATCGAATTTGATGCCTTGCTGGATGAACAGAAAGCCATGACGGCAAGTATTCCGGCCTATCCGGTGGAGGATGGGTTCCCAGTATCCGATACCATTATCCTGAATCCGCTGAGCATCCAGATGAACCTGTATATAAGCAATACGCCGGTTACCTGGCTGTATCGCCATGGAAGCGGCACAGATCGGGTAAACCGGATCTGCGAGCGCCTGGAAAATATGTGGCTGGATAAAGAACTGGTGAAGGTAGTAACAACAGATGCTATTTATACTAACATGGGTATCACCAGCATTACAATCAAGAAGTCTGCTGAAATCGGATATGCGAGGGAAGTGGCTCTGTCTATGCAGAAGGTTCGTGTGACGGAGATCAGGACAGTGCTTATACCGTCCTATGCTTTAAAGAGTGGAGAAACAGAAGCGAATGCCGGAAGTGCCTCCACATCAACCGTCTCCAGTTCCTCCAGTGCAACCGGAAGCGCCGGTGGCAGCACAGGCAGTACCGGAAGTTCAGGAGGCTCCGGCAGTTCCTACAATTCTGCAAAAAAAAGCAAGTCTGTGCTATATGGGGTTGCAGAGGGCCTCGGATTTTTATAGAGGAGGAGAGAGATGCTGTATATCAAGGTTCCGGACATGAATGACAGCATGTCTACATTGTCCATAGATGGAACGGAATATGTACTTCGGTTCACGTACAATGAGAAGTATGATTACTGGAGCTTTGGGTTGTATGATGCAGACCGGAAGCCGTTAATTGCAATGACTAGGCTGGTACCGAATTTTCCGCTCTTTCATTTTTATACAGACAAAAAGCTGCCGAATGGGATTTTCGGCTGTTTGTCAGATACAGAGAAAGTGGGAAGGCAGGCATTCAATCAAGGAAGCGCCGAGTTTGTGTATATTCCCAATGCAGAATTGGAGGGATAGCTTATGCCAGATAAAAATTTCATGCGGCGCTATACATTGAAGTGCGGTCCTATGGGACAGGAAGGCTTTGAAATTGGAAATATCAGCAGTGCTGCCGAGGATGCCCTCCATATATCATTCAGTATCGAGAAATCTGATTCGGAAACTGCAAATACTGCAAAAGTGCAGATATGGAACCTGTCGGATCGCAATTTGAAGATACTGGAAACAAGAGACTGCATTGTAGAACTGAATGCGGGATACGGAAATCATATGGCTCTTATTCTGGTCGGAGAAGTGACATCCGCAGTCACCACATCCGATCATGCGGACCGTATGACAGAACTGGAAGTTGTAGATGGAAGGGTGGCCTTGCGGGATACTGTCATCAGAGTATCCTTGAATGGAACGGTGAACTGCAAAGATGTATATTCATATATTGCTTCCCAAATGGGAATTCCGATCGTATCTGCAGGGGATCTGTCCTATACTGTGCTGCCAAATGGTTTCAGTTTTGTGGGCACGGCCCGGAATGGACTTCAGAAGCTGGCCCGGTGCTGCGGGCATAGCTGGAGCATTCAGAACCAGATCCTGCAGGTTACCTGGCCGGGAAGGCCGATTGGGGTACAGGGGTATCTGCTCAATAATGATTCCGGACTGATTGATGTCCCAAAGAGGATTACTGTCAGTTCCACATCATCCTCTGATGACAGGAACGAGAGAAACGGGTGGGAGGTAGAATACTTTTTAAACGGAGCTATTGGGGTGAATGACCTTGTGATGCTGGAAAGCTCCAAAGCAAGCGGATATTTCAGGGTACATAAGGTAACCATGGATGGCGACAATTATGAAGGGGACTGGATCTGTACGGCGCAGCTATTGGAAATAAGGGCAGAGCCAAGTCTGGATGCAAAGGCGGCGGGGAAATCATCAGGAAACATTAGGAGCGGTGATAAAGTGAAGGTAATCCGGACAATTGAACAGTCCGGAAAGACGAAGGGTTATCAGTATTCAGGCGGGACTTTTGTATGCTGGCATGAGGTATATGACGTGATACAGGCAAAAGGTGACCGGGCTGTGATTGGGATTGGCAGCACAGTCACAGCAGCCGTGAAAATAGCTGATTTGGAAAAAGTATAGGTAGGGGGGAGCGGTATATTACAGGAATTTGTACAACAAGTGGAAGAGACGGCCCGAAGAGTCATGGATGAGATTCATACAGCGATCCCCGGAGAGATTGTATCTTTCAGCCCGGGGAGCGGAAAAGCGGTAGTACAGCCAAATGGGAAGATCACTATGCCGGGAGGGCAGAGGATGTCCTATCCGGCGATTTCAGATGTGCCGGTTGTATTTCCGGTATGCCAGTCTGCAAATACGGGGATGGCTTTTCCAGTCAAGTCCGGAGACAGTTGTCTGATTGTTGTGTCAGAAACGGAACTTGATGAATGGAGAAGCGGGGCTGAATCGGAAGGTTCGCTTCGTTTTGATTTATCAAGCGCGATTGTAATTCCCGGTTTGCTGGTAGGAGGCGGCGATTTGATTCAGAAAGCATGTTCCAATGATGCGGTAGTGATTTGCGCAGGGACTTCGGAATTTATGTTGTCTGAAGAAAAGATGGTTTGTAGGGTTGGGGATACGGAAATAACCGCTACAGAAGCGGAGATAGCCGTAAGGGGCAGTTTAAAAGTGGACGGAGATATCTCTTATACCGGTGCCCTGCATGGTGTCTGAACAGGGCGGAGGAGATGATGGCGATGGATATTTTACTGGACAGGACGGGCGATCTATGTATTTCGCAGGCGGGTGATATCCTGCTTGGCGATTCGGTTGCACAGAAAATCCGGATACGGCTTTTATGGTTTGAAGGGGAGTGGCGGTGGGATAAAGAGGAAGGACTTCCGTATCTGAACAGCCTGCTGGTTAAAAATCCGGATACGGATTATTTTGAGGGTTTGGTGCGTGAACGTATTTTTAGTGTTGATGAAGTGACAGAAGTGAAAAGCGTTTCGATTATATGTGATAACAAAACAAGGGAGGCTGTGATACGGTACACAGCCCTTACGGATTTAGAGACTATCATGGAGGAGGTGAGGATCAGATGCCTGATTACGGAGTGACGGATAAAGGATTCGTTTTAAAAAGGATGGACACGATACTGGAAGAGGTGCATATGGATTTATCAAAAGGCTATGGTATAGACACCCGCCTTCTGCGGCCTTCCTTTCTGGATATATTAGTGACAACCTTTTGCGGACAGATTGCAGATTTATGGGAAACAGCCCAGGACAGTTACTATGCAAAGTATCCATCTACTGCAGACGGGGTGAACCTGGATCATGCAGTACAATATGGCGGCATCCGCAGGAAACCCGCACGGAAAACCTGCTATCCCCTGCACTGCAAAGGAAAGGATGGAACCTATGTCCGGGAGGGCGCGATCGTTGCAACGGACACGAATCCGGAAGTGAAATTGTATTCTTCCGAGTTTCAGATTACCAGGGCATCCTGCAATGCGGCTGCAATAAAAGTAGCAGCTGCACGGACCGGAGTATATACCATTGCAATCAATGGGGTGCAGTACAGTTATTCCAGCATAGACGGCAGTGAGAAGGACATTCTTGCAGGCTTGCAGGCGGCTGTTACGGAGGAAGGATTTCATGTAAGAGTAGATGGAAGTCTGCTTGTTCTGGAAGATACGATAAAGGCCAGAAGCAATACCCTGGTTTTGTCCGAAAATCTTACAACAGACTATGTGACTACAATTGCGAATTTCTTTACGGAAGATTATGGGAAAATCATCCTACCGTGCGGAATCGTGATGAAAATGGTGAATAACATTGCAGGATTCCAATCCGTGGAGAATCTGCTGGAGCCAGCATACGGCAGGATGGGAGAATCGGATATTGAATTGAGACAGTCTTATATTGCAAAGTCGGCGCTCCGGTCAAATACGATGGTAGACAGTATCGTGTCTGAACTGTTGAATAATGTGGCTAATGTAGAATCGGCATCCGGATATGAAAATGATACAGACATAACAGATGAAAGGGGGCTTCCCCCACACAGCATTGAGATTATTGTTGAGGGGGGAGACGAACAGGAGATTGCTTCCGCTATTCTTATGAGGAAAGCAGGAGGCATCTGGACTCATGGGAATACACAGGTATCCGTTCCAACAGCCTATGGAGATCTTGTTGCTATCCGGTTCAACCGCCCGGAGAGGATGTATGTCTGGCTTAAAGTGCTCCTGAAAGGAAACCCGGAGAAACTGCCTGTAAATTATGCAGCTCTTACAGTTTCTTCTATCGTTGAGGATGGAAGCCAGATAGTGGCTGGTGCCAGTTTTATTACGCAGCTTCTTCATGCAGGGATATACGCAAGGGTGGCCGGTATTACCAGAATTGATGTACTGACGGCATATTCCGGGGATAAAAATTATGTCCCTTCAGAGGAGGATTACCATGATACAAACATTGCCGTGACAACCAGACAAAAAGCGGTTATTGATGAGACAAGAATTGAGGTGGCATTTCATGCAGATAACGGATGTCTGGCTCGGTGACCTGCCCCAGCAGTTTCAGGGAAAGAAAAAGATAGAAATACTGATAAGGGCATTTGCCAGGCAGATGGAAGAAATTGAAGCAGTATTGGCTGACATCAATTC
>VSNE01000001.1 GCA_009774155.1 Lachnospiraceae bacterium | reverse complement strand
ATCCATGAATGCAGAATTCTTCTTGTAGATGACAATCAGGATATATTGGAAATGTTGAAAAACATATTGGCCCGCCGGGGCTTTACAGCTATACAGACTGCCTCAGACTGCTGTACGGCCCGGGAAATGTTCCGGCAGTATAGGCCGGAGCTGATTATATTGGATATTATGCTTCCGGATGGGGACGGTTTTTCCCTGATGCGGGATTTCCGGCTGACATCCGATGTTCCGGTTCTTTTTTTATCCGCCAAGGATGAAGACAACTCCAGGCTTTTCGGACTTGGCCTTGGAGCAGACGACTACATTACGAAACCATTTCTGCCTGACGAACTGGTTCTCCGTCTGACGGCCATTTTAAAAAGAACCTATTTCTCCACACTTTGCCAGAAGGCGGAGGACTCCGCTCTTGCTCTTGGAAGCCGTACCATCTTTCTGGAAAGCGGCACTGTGGCAACGCCTGAAAAAAATCTTACCCTGACCGCTAAGGAGCTGTCCCTTCTGAAAAAGCTGAATGAAAACAGGGGGAATATCGTAACCTTTGACGCATTGTCCGACGCGGTATGGGGAGAGAATTACTATGGCTATGAAAATACTCTGATGGTTCATATCCGAAGACTGCGGGAAAAAATTGAGGAAAATCCATCCAGACCGGTCTGGCTTCTGACCGTCCGGGGGCTTGGATATAAGCTGGCAAAAGGAGGCGGCGATTCCCGATGAAAAGCCTGTCGAAAATATTTGCCCGCTATCTGATGACGGCGCTGATGATTATCCTGGTCACTTTATTTCTGAATGTCTTCCTGTATATTGCAGCCGGATTCCGGATTGCCCGCTCTACAAACCGCCAGGCTTCCAGCTCCAGGGAAATTGCGGCAGAGCTTCAGATAACAGGGGGAAAGGTCTCTCTTTCCGAAAAAGGGTATGCCTTCCTGATACCGGATTACGCATGGGCTATGCTCCTTAACGACAGCGGACAGATTATCTGGAGCTGGAGACTCCCGAATAATCTGAACCATTCTTATACTGTCCGCGAAATTGCCGTATTCAGCAAATGGTATCTGGATGATTACCCTGTTACCGAGCGGGTAACCGACTATGGCCTTTTTGTCGTTGCCAGCCCCAGAGACAGTGTATGGAAATACAATGTCAGCGATAATGTTGCTGTTATAGATATGATGATAGGCATGATACCAGTCACTTTAATTGTCAATATTGTTTTTGTATTCCTGCTTTCCCTGCTTCTTGGTTTTCTCTTCTACCGCTCTCTTCATGCCATTGCGGCGGGCATTGAATGCCTGTCAGAGCAAAAGCCTATTCACTTGCCGGAAAAGGGAATGACAGAAATGCTGGCACGGCCGCTCAACAGGGCATCCGATATTCTGAGCAGGCAAAAGGAGCGTCTGGAGCAAAGAGACGATGCCCGCACCGCCTGGATCAGCGGCGTCTCTCACGATATCCGCACACCGCTTTCCCTGATCATGGGCTATGCGAGCGTCCTGAAGGAAGATGTCTCCCTGACTGAGGAACGCAGACAGCAGGCTGCAATCATAGAACTCCAGAGCTTTCAGATTAAGCATCTGATTGAAGATCTGAACCTAACCTCCAAGCTGGAATATGAGATGCAGCCCCTGCGCCCGGCAGTTTTCCATCCTTCCGGCCTGCTGCGGAAAATTGTCAGTGATTTCTACAATCAGGGCTTACCAGAGCTCTATCTCATTGAGCTCTACATCGACCCGGATGTGGAGCAGATGACGTTGAACGGAGATACTGCTTTATTAGAACGGGCTTTCCGCAATCTGATCCAGAACAGCATCCGCCACAACCCGGCCGGATGTACCGTTACAGTGACTGCCTATCCGGAAAAAGGCGGCATCTGCTTCCAGGTATCTGACACCGGCTGCGGTATTCCGAAGAATGTCATTCAATCCCTTGAAGGCATACTTCCCGACACGGAAAAAGCCCCTCATATTATGGGGCTTCGGATTGTATTGCAGATATTTAAAGCGCATGGCTGGAAAATGGTATTCTCGGACTCAAGAACAATACACATTCTTTATCTTCCGGAAAAGGAGTCAGATGAAAAACGGACCTCTCTTTTCGGAGCATTGGGCAGCGCCCTGTTTAAAGCATCGAATCCCAGAAAAATGCGGACCAATACGGCTGAATCAGAAAATTAACCAAAAACGCAATCAGCAGGATCATCCACGGCCCCGCCTTCTCCATATATCCATAACCTGCTTCCAGGGGCAGAGGTATTCTAAGCTTCTGCCCAAGCGCGCGGACCGCCAGAAAGCTGAGCCCTGCCCCCAGCAGATTGGTTATCAGGTCATCAATATCCGTGGTTCTAAACGTAAATATCTGAGCTGTCTCAATAAATACAGTCAGAAAGCATCCAAACCCCATTAAATATTTCCAGCTTCCGTATCTCTCCCAGAGAATCGGAAGCAGAAAACCAACGGGAATAAACATCAGCACATTAAAAAAGTACTGCTCAGGACTGTTCAGAATATCCGCCATGGGAATAAAATTTGTACTAAAATCAATCTCACAGTACTTTATATTCGGAAGCCCTGTCACCGAAAAAATTCCTGCCAGCGTACATGCATACATCATGAGGAATCCCGTATGCAGGCTCCATATCCTCCTTCCCGACACCTTCTGCAGTGCCAAAACCAGCGGTGTCAGCAGAATCATCATGGATAAACAGTCCATTCCGATCCCCCCCATCCTCCATATCAGATACATTCTTTTTCTCCTTTACCGTTTTTGACAGCATAGCAGAAAAATGTAAATACTTTCTTAAGAACTTTTTTAAGTTTTTCTTAAAATTCTCTGTATTCGTTTAAATGCTATTGACACCATTATATTATACATCATATAATATTATAAATTCATACAGTAAGGAGAGGATAGCATGGTATTCAATACAGGCGCAGCGCTCCTGGATGCAATCGTACTGGCTGTCGTGTCCATGGAACAGGACGGAACCTATGGGTACAAGATTACTCAGGATGTCCGGAAGGTTATAGAAATATCGGAGTCCACACTGTATCCGGTTTTAAGAAGGCTTTTGAAAGACGGATGCCTGGAGGTATACGACATGGAATTTGCAGGGCGGAACCGCAGATACTACAAAATTACGGATGCAGGCACGGCACAACTGAATCTATATAAATCCGAATGGCGGATTTACTCTTCCAAAATCAACCACATATTTAAAGGGAGAAATGAGCAATGAACAGAAAACAATTCCTATATGAGCTGGAACAGCTTCTGAAAGACATCCCGGACAATGAACGGGCAGAAGCCATTCAGTATTATAATGATTATTTTGACGATGCAGGAGCAGAAAACGAAGCCCAGGTAATAGAGGAGCTGGAAAGTCCCGAACAGGTGGCAGAAACCATCCGGGAAGGAATGTCGGAAAGCGGAGGAGAATATACAGAGAACGGATATAAGGATGCCCGATTCCAGAACTGTCAGCAGGTATCCGCGGAGTATCAGAAAGAAAGCAAAGAAAAGGGTTCTCAAAAGCATGGGAATCCTGATATGTGGAAATTTTGGTGCATAGTCCTGCTGTGTATTCTGCTGTGCCCGATTATCCTTCCTTTGGGCGCCGCACTTCTTGCTGTGGTGTTTGCTGTTATTATCGGAATCCTTGGTATCGGCATCGGAGCAGTCGCCGCAGCAATCGCACTTCCGGTTGCAGGCATCGCCACCATCGGATATGGCATCTACAAGCTGTTTCTGTTTCCTGCGGCAGGCATTGCACTGGGCGGGATCGGATGTCTGATTCTGGCAGCCGGCATTCTCGTATTCCTGCTCGTCCTATGGATTTTCAGCAAGATGCTTCCGGGAATGATCCGGGGAATCATATTCCTGATCCGTTATCCTCTTAGAAAGGCAGGTATTATCCGATGAAACCACTTACTAAGTTTTGTCTTATCCTGTGCGCTGTTCTGACCGTGCTGGGCTTTGCGGGCATCGGCGCAGGCATCGCTATGGGGATAAGACCCTCACAGCTTGTCAATCCGGCGAATTACTCCGGCAGCTTTGATTCCCATACATTCCATGATTCCGATCATATGCGGGAAAACAGTTCTGCAAAATCGTCGGAATATTACAAGTTTTATGATATCCGCCGTCTGAACTTTTATTTTTCATTCTGTAATCTGAAAATCTGCAGCCACGATAAGGACTATGTCTCCCTGGAGGCAGTCAATTCCGGAACCACGTTCCGCTGCAGCCAGGAAGGAGACGAGCTGATTCTCAAAGACCTCCGGGAAAAACGATTTTTTCAGAACAGCATGGATTCCGCCCTCCATCTGACCCTCTATCTTCCCGGCCAGGAGCTGAAGAAGGCTGATATTGAAATCGGGGTCGGAAACATAACCATCGATCGATTGTCTGCCGAGAGCATGGAGCTCGAAAGCGGGGTAGGCGAACTGAACGGTATGGAGCTGGCCGCCGGAAGTATTGATATTAATGTCGGAGTAGGAAACCTGGAACTGGAAAATATAACCGCTTCCGATAACTGCCGCATTGAATGCGGCACCGGTAATCTTACTGTCGGGCGCTATGAAGGAGCCGATCTGAAACTGGACTGCGGAGTCGGAGATATCACTGTCACTGCTGCGGGAAAGAAACAGGATTATAACTATAAGCTGGACTGCGGGCTGGGTGATATTCACCTGAACCATCAGCTACAGGAACCAGATTCCCGTCAGCATTCAGACTATGAGCCAGGCTGTTCCGTAAATGTTGACAACCAGGCTGAGCGAAAACTTGATATTCAATGCGCGCTTGGCAATTTAAAACTGAATTTTGCAGAGGAGGACTAATAATTTATGGAAGAAAAAAAACTTGTCAGATCTAATGAGAACCTTATTATCTGCGGCGTATGCGGCGGAATCGGAAAATACTTCAAGATAGATCCTACCGTAATCCGCCTGATTTGGATCATCCTGACCTTCGGCAGTGTGGGAAGCGGCATCATCGTCTACATCCTTGCCGCTGTCATTATGCCGGAAATGTAAAAATATTTGGAAAAATCCTTTTCTTTTCCTAAAAGCCGCATTATAATAGGTACGAATTCTTTTTTCATACCAGGAGGAAAATATATGGGCGGCTTTTTTGGTGTAGCGTCGAAAAATGACTGTTTATTCGACTTATTTTTTGGAACGGATTACCATTCTCATCTCGGTACAAGACGAGGCGGCATGGCGGTATATGGTGAGAACGGCTTTGACCGCGCCATTCATAATATAGAAAATTCTCCTTTCCGAACAAAGTTTGAAAAGGATATGAAGCAAATGAAGGGCTATCTGGGAATCGGCTGTATCTCCGATTATGAGCCTCAGCCTCTTATTATCCGTTCCCACCACGGCACCTACGCAATTACAACAGTGGGAAAGATTAACAATACAGAAGAAATCACACGAATCATTTACGAAAAAGGCAACACTCATTTCCTGGAGATGAGCGGAGGAGATATCAACCCGACAGAACTGGTAGCTTCTGTTATTAATCAAAAGGAGAATCTGATTGAGGGTATTCGTTATGCCCAGGAATTGATTGACGGTTCCATGACTCTGCTTCTCCTGACTCCGAAGGGAATCTATGCGGCCAGGGACCGGATGGGACGCACTCCGGTTATTGTAGGCAGAAAAGAGGATGCGTACTGTGTTACCTTTGAGAGCTTTGCATACCTGAATCTCGGATATGAAGATGAACGGGAATTAGGACCCGGAGAAATTGTCATCGTCACTCCGGACGGGGTAAAAACCTTATCTGCACCAGGCAAGGATATGAAGATCTGCACCTTCTTATGGGTTTATTATGGATATCCGTCCAGCTCCTATGAAGGCGTCAATGTAGAACAGATGCGCTACAACTGCGGCAAAAAGATGGCGGAGAGAGATCAGGCGCGGCCGGATATCGTGGCAGGCATCCCTGATTCCGGTACTGCGCATGCGGTTGGCTATGCAAACCAGTCCGGGATTCCGTTTTCCAGACCCTTTGTCAAGTATACGCCGACCTGGCCCCGCTCCTTTATGCCCACCATTCAAAATAAACGCAACCTGATTGCCAAGATGAAGCTGCTTCCAATCCATGAGCTAATCAAAGGACAGAGCCTTCTTTTGATTGACGATTCCATTGTCCGCGGAACACAGCTTCGGGAAACTACGGAATTTCTGTATCAGAGCGGCGCCAGGGAGGTTCATATCCGTCCCGCGTGCCCCCCGCTGGTATACGGATGCAAATATCTGAACTTCTCCCGATCCAGCTCCGATATGGATCTGATTACAAGAAGAGTTATTTCCAGGCTGGAAGGAACCGATGAGGTTCCGGATGAAATTCTCCAGGAATATGCAGATCCCAATTCCCGGAAGTACGAAACTATGGTGGAGGAGATACGCAAGGAACTGAACTTTACTTCTCTGAAATATAACCGGCTGGATGATATGCTGGATTCAGTGGGAATAGAGCCGTGCAGGCTCTGTACCTACTGCTGGAACGGAAAGGAATCCTAGGGAAGAAAAACTTCTCCCGGCCAGGCGCTTTACTATCCCCGGCCGGGAGAATGATTATAATTCCTTATAACGTATCACATCTCTGTCTTCTAAATTTTCCGTGGATGTGACAATCAGCTCTGTTTCCCGGTCAATAACCCCTTCCTCGATAGCCGCATAATTTTCGTTCTGATCCAGAACCTTCACATAAACCTTTTCTGCGGCAAGCTCTTTTCCGAGAATTCCCGACTTTTCGCTGACAATATAGACAAATTTACGATGGCTGGCGTCTTCCCGAAGCGCGTTGGCAGGAATGCAGCAGGAAAACGTTTCCGACTGAGTCTCCGCCTGAAAGCTTCCACTCTGTCCTATCGTTCCCACACCGTCCGGCAGAAAAATATAGGCATCATAAAGCTCCGGATTCATTTCATTTTCTGCAATATAATCCACCCGGTAATCCTTTCCGGAATCCCTGCCAAGGGAAAGCTTTACACTGTCTCCCTGGTTCACATACTTTTTCTGCTCCTTTGTCAGAGATACATAAAACTGCATGGGACTGGAAAGATCCGCATAGACAACTGACGCCCCGTCAGGGGCCCGCTCTCCGGGGCTTACCTGAATCCGGGTAATAATGCCTTCCACCTCCGGATACACCTGCCCGTTGGCTTCCAGAACTTTTTTATAATCGGCAAGCTCCTTCTGCATAGCTGACAGCTCCAGACTGCTGATCTCCAGACTGCTGTCTGAGGAATCCTCCCTGTCGGCATCCGTTACTCTGCGTTCTGCCTCCAGCATCCTGTCTGATTTGGACTGTTTTGCG
Source organism: Lachnospiraceae bacterium (assembly GCA_009774155.1). Taxonomy (GTDB): domain Bacteria; phylum Bacillota; class Clostridia; order Lachnospirales; family Lachnospiraceae; genus Hominiventricola. The sequence goes on along the minus strand of VSNE01000001.1, from coordinate 24,763 downwards.
TCATCCACTGCACGTTTGGCAGAGTCCACCGCGTCCTTCAGAGAGTCCTTCCTCGCCTCCCATGCGGCCTGGGCTTCATCCTCTGCGCTGAAGTCCGGCTCATTCACAGGATTGTCCGTATGGGCCTGATAGGCTGACCGGGCATCCTCGCACCGGCTCCTTGCTTCCGCTTCCGCCTGCCGGGCTGCTTCCAGCTCCGCGCCTGCAAGCCGATCCGAAAAATCTATGCCATTCTCTGCCTCACCGCTATCCCCGGAGCCGTTCTCTCCAGCCTCCAGCTCCTCCTCCAGCATTTTCACCTTATCCCGGGCTGCTTCATACTCCTCCTGCGCCTGCTCCAGCTCCTCCTTCAGCTCTGTTTCCTCCTGAACCCATGTCTCGTATTCCTCCCTGGCCGCCCTTCGTTCCTCATCCGGGGTCACCTCCACCGGATGATTCCGAAGCTCTTCCAATGCATCCTCCGCGTCACTTAGATCCTCCTCCGCACGTCCCAGCTTTTCCCCTTCCGCACTCTCTGTACGGGCATAATCCTCCCGGGCACGGCCGCTCTCCGTCTGCTTTTTCTGCTCATCCAGGTTCCGGTTTTTCTGCTGGTCCGACATCTGAAGCTGAAGCTTTTTGACCGCAAGCTCCTGCTTCCGGATTTTTTCTCTCAAATCTTCGGTATCCAGTTCAAACAGCAGAGTTTCCGGCGTCACCCGATCCCCCACATGGGTATAAACAGTTTTCACCCGGAGCCCGGACAGTACATTTACCGCATACTCCCGGCCCTGGCGCACAATACCTTCTGCCTCCACCTTATGATTTACAGCCATTCTTTGGGGCGTATCTACTGTCACCTGAGGAAGGCCGGAGGCATATACGGCCCTGGATATCAGCGTGCACAGAAACATAAATACTAAGAATACGCCGAATGCGGCCAGTATTTTCTTCTGTTTTTTCCATAATTCCATGTCTTACTCACTCCTTCAGCGCTGATGCAACAATCCCCTGTTCCAGGTACTCCCGGCCTGACAGAAATACAAACACTGCAGGTATCAGTGTGATAACCGAGGCTACAAAGGAATACCCCGCCTGATCCATGCTGATTTCCGGCAGGTACAAGGATAAGGGCCATAAAGACTGATCCTCCAGAAATGCCATCGGCTGTTCAAGCAGACTCCAGTATTCCAGAAATCCCAGTACCATGGCCGACAAAATTCCGCCGGAGGCCAACGGCAGTCCAATTCTCCAAAAAATCGTCCACTCTCCGGCTCCGTCTATTCTTGCCGCCTCAATCAGCCCTTTGGGCAGATCGCAGAACCCCCGGTATATAAGAAATACCGGAAATGTAGAAAACACTGCAGGCAGAATGATCGCTCCATGAGTGTTCAAAAGCTTCAGATGATCCAGCGCCAGATAGCTGGACAGCATCGTCACCTGGAAGGGCATCAGCATCAGGACAATATATAAGGTAAACAAAGGCCTCCGGAAACGGAACGGATAGACCGCAAAGGCCCATGCAGCCGGAACCGCCGTCAAAAGCTGTCCTGCCAGAATTAATATCACAATTTTCATGGAATTCCAGAACACGATAAAAAACTGGGGTGTCTGGAATAAAATACGGACATAATGCTGAAAGGTAGGATAATGGGGAAAAAATTTCCATGTGATCATCTGTCCGCTGTCTGCTGTCAGCGGCCCGAGACTCTCCATCAGTTCATACCGGCTCATAATGGAGCCGCTTAATAAAAAAAGTATCGGCACACAGAACAGTCCGCCTAAAGCCAGCAGGTATATTTTCACTGTCAGTCTATGTATTTTTCTTTTCACCTTGTGCTGTCACGCCTCCCTTTCGTCCTGATCCCAGAGCCGCTGCAAAAATAATATTGCCAGAAACAGTACCATACCCACATATACGGCTGCCGCCGCCATCTTATCCAGTTCCAGATTCACAAACCAGTTGTTAAACAAATGCTGAAGCAGATACATGCTTTCATGGGGATATGAGCCTGCCACCAGATATGCCTCCCGGAATACTTTGAAAGAATTTAAAAAGGACAATACGGTAATGGTGTACAGGGAGCCCTTCAGATTTGGAAATACCACTCTCCAGAAGCACTGACTTTCACTGGCTCCGTCCACCCGGGCAGCCTCAGTCATATCCGTTGAAACCGTCAGAATTCCCGCCAGCCAGAGCACAATTGTATATCCCAGATTCTTCCATATATAGCTAAACACCAGTACCCAGAATGCAGCGCCTGTTCCCATATAGTCCACCGGCTCTCCCCCCGGCAGAAGTCCAAGGGAAGAAAGCCCGCTGTTTAAAAAACCCGGTTCTGAGAACAGCATTTTCCAAATCAGGACTACTGTAGCCGCAGGCATGGCAAGCGGAAATAAGAACATAGACTTAATAAGCTGCATCTGCTTCAGTCTGCTTAGCTGTACCGCCAGAAAAAGCCCCAGCCCAATCAGCATAGGAAGACAGACTGCCGTAAACCGAAGCGTATTGCTTACCGCAAGACGGAATGCCTGATTGACAAATACCGTCTGATAGTTGCCGACTCCTGTCCATTTCTCCGTAACTGCCGTTAAAAAGGAACGCTTCACCACGTCCAGGAAGGGGGCAAGCACAAACACTGCCACGCCCAGAAGGCTGGGCAGAAGAAACCCTATCCATGCATGCCTGCTCTGTCCGATACCTCTACTCTGCCAGATAAATAGCCGCCTTCTTTCCAATCTCTTCCGCTGCGTCTTCCACACTTAAGCTTCCCTCCAATACGCGCACACCTGTCTCATAAACCATCTCGCAGAGATAAGCATTGGTTTTTACAGGAGTCTTAAGAGTCCTGATTTTTTCACGGAAATCCTCCTTTTCCTCTGTATCCGGCCAGTACAGCTCCAGCTCCTCCTCTGTTCCGTCCAGCTTCTGCAGTGTCATACACCCATTGCCTGAACCCGGCTCGGCGAAGTCAAAGGCTCCTTCAAAGGCCGCCTGGTTTACGGGATAACCCTCATACATATTTTTCTGAGTCTCCTCGGAGAACATCCTGCGGATAAACTCCTCTGCTTCCTTTGGATGTCCGGCCTTTGCACTGATACCCACCATGGCCCTGGGAATAAACATATTCTGCTCCTGACCGTTGAAAATCCGGTAATCCAGGCGTTCATCCTTCCGGATCACAGAGGTTACATTGTCCAGGCAGAGCTGGATACTTTCCACATAGCCGCAGGCAAGCCTGGCATATCCCCTCGGAATATTCAGAACATTATTGCATATCTCCATTTTCATAGCCGATATATCCTCCCCATACTGGAGAAGAGTCTCATCCTCGCTCTTCAGGACAGACATCTCTTCCGTCACTGCGCCGGAAAGCTCCGCATCATAGATACGTTTTGTCTGGCTTAAAAAATCTCTCACCTTATCCGCATCCAGCTTCCCGTCCTGGCTCATCCATGTACAAGAGGATACCATGCCGAAAAGCTTCAGCAATGTCTCCCCGTCATAGATACCCAGAAGCCCTCCCTCCGGGTTTTCCTTACGAAGCGCTTCCATGCTGTCTGCAAAGCTTTCAAGATCATTTATGTTTTCAATTACGTCCCGGCCGCCTGCCAGAAGAGGCACCCGGATACACATAGGCATAGCATAAATCGCGCCGTCCTTTTCTCTGAAGCCTTCCACCAGATTAGGAAAAAGCGTATCCTCCCCGTCCAGGCTCTCCAGCGTCCGGCTGATATCTGTCAGCAGCCCCTTATCTATATAGACGTCCAAAAGAAGCCCGTCCAGAATCAGCACATCCGGACCTTCGCCTGCCAGAATCTGTGTATTCAGCTTTTTCACGGCATCCTCCGCCGTGACGCTTCCATCCCCCTCAATGCCCGTCTCATACCGGACATACATATCTGTATGCTCTTTTTTGTAGGCAGTCACAGCCTGACGGACGCTTGCGTTTTCCTCCAGACTGTAAATCCGGATCTCCTTATCCGGCATGGACGGAATATTTTCATCAAAGGTATAGCGCACCAGTCCGGCGGAGGGCTTAAACAGAACAAGAAATTCCTGATTGTCCAGCGCCCTGACGCTGTAAATGCTGGAGAAGGAATCCCCAAAGGTGCTGAGCGCCCCGTCAATCACCTGCTCCATAACGCTCCCACCCAATGCATGGCGGTACAGCCCGTTCCTGCAGGCAATATAGACTGTGTCATTCTCCCCGCCAATAACTGCCAGGGGATATCCGCCGCTTGTATAGGATACTGTGCCGTCCGCCAATATCTGCTTCAGAAACTCATCTACCGTCGTATCCTGAGCCAGCAGTACTTCCTGCGACAGATCATATTGATACAGTCTGTCATACCCTACTGCCATCAGGACAGAACCGGAAAAATCCACATATCCGACCTCCCGGTCTGCCGCGAACAGCTCCCTTAAGCCGGCGTTTGCAGCATTGACCTCATAGACTCTGCCTGATATGTCCCCGGCAAACAGCCTTCCGTCCTCACGGAACCAAAAGGAACTGATACAGGTTCCTTCTTCCTGGGAAAATCCAAAATCTACAATTTTCACTGTACCGTCCGGAAACGCAAACACACAGTAATTTCCTTCCCAGTCCTCCTCCACCGGCTCCGTGCAGGCTTTTCTGGCTGCCTCAGGCATTATGCCTGAACAAGATGCCGCCACCGTACCGTCCGGTCCCATAACGGCATCCAGACAATAAACATTCTGTATCATCGGAAACCATGCCGTTTCCTCCTGCTTCCAGCTCTGCCCTTCATCCAGAGAACGATAAAGTCCGTTTCCAAAGCTGATAACAGATAATGAACCATCCGCAAGCCAGTTAAGTCCTCCGTTTCTGTTTATTTCCTCCGGAAGCTCATATACTGTTTCCATATATCTTCCCATAAGCCCGGAAGGGGCCGCGGCCCTGTCTTCCTTGTTGCCATCCTTATCCGCTTTCCCGGCCGTATTTCCGCAGCCGGATATTAAAAGCAGAGCTATGCAAAGGAGACTCAAAATCCGGCTCCTGCTCTTTTTCATCATCTATCCGTCCCCCATTCTGTCCATTCTTCAGAAGCTCCTACTCTGCCAGATAAATGGCCGCTTTTTTTATAATCTCATCTACAGCGTCCTCCACACTTGAACTGCCCTTCAAAGCCTTCGGGCCAATCTCACCGACCACTCTCTCAATCACAGCGTTTCCCGTGGAGATTCTGGAAACTGACTGCACCATCTCTTTCAGCTTCTGGAAATCCGTCTCCGAAGCCCAGTTAATATCCAACGAAAAGAAATCCCCGTTTTCATTGGACATTGCAAAACTTCCGCCGCCGAACTCTTCTTCGCGCCCACTTTCCGAAAAAGTATCAAAGGATGCCATATTCATCGGAAATCCGTCCGGCAGAGCCAGATCCTGCAGATCCCTTCCAAACAAAAACCGGAAAAACTTCACAGCAAGCTCATTTTCTGCGGATTTGGCATAGATTCCCACAGAGGTAGCCGGGATAAAGCCATCCTTCACCTGTCCCTCCCAGAAGGTATACGCAAAATCCTCTTCCTGCTCTGCCAGAGTTGTAATAACATTAAAATCAAAGTCCAGGCCATATACCTTTCCTACCGCAAGCTTCTGACCTTCCGCTGCAAATGAAATCGCATTCGAGGATGTTGAAGCATAATATTTTTTCACTCCAGGGAATGCCGAATCAAAATCCTGCATCCGTACTTTATACTCCTCCAGATACTGCGCATCCATCCCTGCAGTCTCCGCCTGATAAATACGCCTGGCATTTGTAAGAAATTCCGCCAAAGCTTCCTTATTAATGTTTTTGCCGTCGTCCATCCATGCCGCCGAACAGATCTGCCCAAGCGTATACAATATTTCATTCTCTGTCTTAAGCCCAATCAGAGGGCCTTCCGGATTTTCTTCTCTGAGCCTTTCTACAGTGTCCGCCAGGGTTCCCAGATCCGCAATACTTTGAATATTCTCTTTGCCGCCCGCTATCATCGGAAGCTGGAACCGTACCGGAAGGGAATAGATTTTTCCTTCCTCTCTGCACGCCTCCACCAGATTCGGGAACAGACTGTCCTCCCCGTTCAGATTATCCACTACAGAGCCAAGATCCGCAAGAACCCCCTTTTCCTTATAGGAATCCGCAGGAAGCCCGTCTAATACCAGAATGTCCGGCCCGGAGCCTGACATCATCTTTGTATTCAGATTCTTTATTGCATCCTCGGCTGTGGCGCCGTTGTCTCCGGACATTCCGACTTCATACCGGATATACACATCCGGGTTCTGCTTCTGAAACAGACTGACTGCCTGACGGACAGAATAGTTTTCAGTCAGGCTGTAGACTCCTATCTGTTCCTCCGGTACCGTCGGTACATCAGGATCGTAAGTATACCGGTATAATTTTACTCCTGAGTAAAGAACTGCAAACTCATTATCCGGAAGCACCTCTATTCCCTCCAGACTCATCATCGGATCTCCTAAAGATGAGATAGTTCCGTCCACAATCTGTTCCATTGCCGTTCCGCCGATCACATGGCGGTAAAGTCCCTTGTTAAAGGCAAAATAAATCACGTCCTCCTGTTCCCCCTCCACGGCAACCACGCTGTGTTCATCGGAGGTGCTGCCAATTTCCTCTCCCAGATTATCCATAATAAAGCTCTGCAGAACCATGTCTTCATCTGACAGCATACCGGTTCCCATATCATAGACGGCAACCTCCCTTGAGGTAAATACAACCATATACCTTTCCGTAAAGCATACATAATCTGCCAGACCTTCTGTTTCAAACAGTTCCTTTATCGTTCCGTCCTCCGTATTTACTTCGTATACCTTATGGTTCATCCCATATGCATAGAGCCGGCTGTCCTTGCCGAACCAGAACTGATGCAGGTATTCATCCCCATCCTGATATTCTATCGGTTTCGCATTTCCTTCCGGATCTGCATAAAAATATTGCGGCCGGTACGAAGACTCCGCATCCGATGCTTCCGTATTTTCAAGCGCTTCCGCTGCCGCGGCACCTGATATCTTTTCGCTCTCCTCTGTATCTGCGTTTTCTTCATCCTCATACGGATCATAGATTACCGCTGCCGCCCCGTTTGGCGCCAATGATATCTGGGATATATATGCTTTCCCTGCCAGGTCCGTAAGCCACGGAGCCTCCTTATGCTCCCAGGTTTCCCCATTGTCTCCGGAAATGTATATCCCGGAAGCCAGCTCCGCCAGCATCAGTCCGCCGCTGTCCAGCTTCTTCAGATAGCCCTTCGGATAGCTTGACATAGTTGTCGCTTCCTCCGGAAGGACAATTTCCTTTTCCAGATAACGGCCCATACTTTTCTCTGTTTCTGTTGCTTCTGCCGCTGTCTTGTGTCCTCCTGCCGGCTGTCCGGACTCTGTACTTGTATTTTTTTCTGAAGAACAGCCTGTCAGCAGCATAATGCCTGCCAAAAGAAGCGCTGTCCATGTTTTGAATCCCTTCATCTTTTCCCGATTCCTCCTGTTCTCTGTTGTTTTTAAAAATAACCTCATACGCCCTCCTCACATTCTGACCATTTTCCTGTAGCATAACAGACGAACCTCTAAGTTTTCTCTAAATATTTCCCCTCCGGACTGCCGCAGTCCTTCATAAAGGGCAGCGCGCTGCAAAGAGACTCCCATAGGAGGGGTTTAGAGATTCTTTAAAGACTTCTTTGCTAAAATCGTATATACTATATAAGGTATTATGGAGGAAAATCCCGGAACCGGGCATGAAATATATTTTTATGGAGGTATTTATGAGAATCCTGCTTGTAGAAGATGACGAAAAACTGAACCATTCCCTTGCCTTTCAGTTGGAAAAAGAAGGCTTTCTTGTGGACACCTGCCAAAACGGGGAGGATGCTCTTTATTATATTGATCAGAACATCCATGACCTGATACTTCTGGATCGGCTGCTGCCGTATGTCAGCGGCACGGAAATTCTGATGAAAATGAGAAACCATAACAACCAGACGCCGGTGATCCTGATTACTGCTCTTGGTACGCTGGACGACAAGGTAACAGGACTCGATCTGGGAGCAGACGACTATCTGGTCAAGCCCTTTGCGTTTGAAGAGCTGATGGCAAGAATCCGCTGCGTAGCCCGTCGTCCAAGAAAGCTGGAATTAAATGAGCATCTGTCCTTTGGAGATATTACCTACCGGATCGGGGAAAATACACTGACCGGTGCCTCCGGCGCCTGCAGCATGTCGCGCAGAGAGGGCGCCCTTCTTGAAGCATTCTTAAGAAGTCCCGGGCAGACTCTCTCACGCACGCTTCTGCTTACCAAGGTATGGGGCATGGACAGTGATGTGGAGGATGGAAATCTGGACAATTATATCCATTTTCTAAGGAGACGCCTGAAAGCTGTCAGCAGCTCCATCTGTATCCGCACCATACGGGGAATCGGCTATCGGATAGAAATCCGGGAAAGGGGGTAATTCATGTTCCAGAAGGTCCATTTCCGGCTGGCCGCCCTCAGCGGCGGAATTACGGTATTCATCCTTCTTATTATGTCCTTCGGATATCTGTATATCTCAGAGCAGGGATTGAAAAGCAGCAGCTTTATATCCTTCCAGAATGATATGAGCACCCTTGTCAGCAATCTGGAACAGCAGACGGTCATCACTCATGAATGGCTGGCCAAAACCGAGAATAACGGAAAATATCTGATTTATGTAATTGACAACGGCATCCCCTTTTTATACAACGAAAGAGATACCGAGGAGCAAAAATTACTTTTCCGGAATGTGTGGGATTATTATGAAGAACAGTTTGCCGTAGAGCCGGCGCTTTTATCCTACGGCGCCTATCATATAGAATTTCCGTTTTCCTCTGAACTAAGCTACAGGGACGACTACTATGTATGTGTCTCTGTTTCCGAGAGGAACAGCGGCACCTTCCAGGTTATGATTTTATTCCCTCTGGATTCGTTAAATCAGCAGATCCGGATTCAGCGCTCTCTTTTTTTCACGCTGGATATTCTGGCAGTCATTGCACTGTTTCTTTTTGCGTGGCATTTTACGAAACGGCTCCTTAAGCCGCTGGAGGAAAATCAGAAAAGGCAGACGCAGTTTATTGCGGCAGCCTCTCATGAGCTTCGTACGCCTCTGGCCGTTATTTTGTCCTGCGCATCGGCATCCGGACAGGCCGCGGATACAGAACGGGAGCATTTTCTGGATTCCATCCAGTCCGAAGGGCTGCGCATGTCCAGGCTGATCGACGATATGCTCCTGCTGACCAATACAGACAACCATAGCTGGACAATCCGGATGGAGCCTGCCGAGCTGGACACCCTTGTGCTTGACACCTTTGAGGCATTTGAACCGGTTGCAGCGGAAAAATCCATCCGGCTTTCGGTTGTTCTTCCTGAAAATGCCCTTCCGGCTGTTTCCTGCGACCAGGAACGAATTCGGCAGGTGCTTGCCGTTCTTCTCCACAATTCCGTCAGCTATACCCCTGAGGGCGGACGCATCCGGCTTTCTCTTAGCTATGACGGAAAAAATACTTGTATATCTGTGGAGGATAATGGCATCGGTATTCCGGATTCGGAAAAACCCCGTATCTTTGAGCGCTTCTACCGTTCCGATCAGTCCCGCAGCCAGAAGGGGCACTTTGGTCTGGGACTTTGTATTGCCGCCGAGATCGTCAGAGCCCATCATGGCCATATTCTGGTCACCGACACGCCGGGAGGAGGGAGTACGTTCACGGTAATTCTGCCTTAATAAGCAATTATAATTTTGTCAGATTATATATCCACTTCAGCCAGCCTGACACCGAACTTGCCCTGCGGACAATCTGCCCTTCATTGCATACATTTAAGCTTCTCATCCTGTCCGCAATATCATCCTTATCCGGTATTTGTCCGGTCTTGGCCATCCGGTCAAAAAGCTCTCTGAAAATCTGATGCTCCAATATCAGTTCCACCAGCCTGAGCTGACGCTGCTTATAATTCAGCCGGAACACTTTTGCGCCCAGAGGAGTAAGAGATACCAGAATCTGTTTGTCCTCCGCCGCCTTTTCAAACAGTCCAAGATATCTTCCCGCATTATAATAATAATCAGATTGTCTTAAGTCAAAATCCATCAGTTCTGCAATCTGCTGAGGCGTCATCGGATTCTCATACATATTTTCCAATAAAGAAATAATTCTCTCCATTGAGTTCGCCTGTATAAACGGAATACTCGTATGAGCCATATGATCGTCTGTCCTCTGACTTGTCTTTCTGCGGACCTCCATCAGATCGTCCATTGTTATGGTAGTGTCCTGCAGAGAATAGTTCTTTGCCCTGACCAGCTCTATGGATGAATAATCCTCCAGAGACGTAAACCTGTATTCAAACAGCCGGTAAATCATATTGGAATAAACCGAAAACACCAGCCGGATTGGCTTTTGAACCTTTTCCTTCCATAAACGGTAGGGATAATATAACTGGCGTACATGGAAATCCTCATGCACTACATTTTTCGCTTCCATAATAATTACCGATGAATCATTTTCAAATCCGCCGTCAATTTCACATTGTGCATTATTTACAGAGACCCTTCTTTTCACGTTACGGTAAGTATTGACCTGGAATTCAAACGCACCGGTTCCCATACGGCCGTTAAAGGTTGCGACACTTTTATTTGTCTGTAAAAAATCGTCTAAAATGCCGGACAGGGCAAGCACATTGATAGCCTTTGCTTCTGAATTGATATTATTTATATCGATCGATTCATACTCCGGTATTTCCACATGATCCATTTGTGTGACATGCTCGTCCAGCTCCGGTATTTCCTTATACAAAAGGAAATCGCTGAGCACATAGGAGCTGCGGCTGTCCGGCAGTATATTAATTCTATTTTTTCTTAAAACATCAGGCAGAGAGTCCGTACTGTCCCATTTTGCCATAAGACGCGGCTCTTTAAACTCCTTGATCTGGCTGGCTTTTATGTGAAAGCACCCTTTCTTCTGTATTTCATCCAGAATGCGGTACTTTTCAATCAAAGCCTTCCATGCGTCATTGGCGGACATATTATTTTCTTTCTGAGACATAGTATATCAGCACCTCATTGATTTCTCCGCGTTTATTTCCTTTGCTGTTAATACGCCTTTTTGCCTGAACCGTCCTTATTTCATATTCCCTGTACAGATCCCTTATTTCGGGGCAGTCAGAATTTGACTGCAAAAAAGAAATTCCCTTTTTTCGGAGCTTGTCGCATTCTTCCTTTAATGTCACCTGCTGGGCATATGAAAAACCATTCTCTGTATATCCGGTAAAGGAAGACGATAAAGAGATCGGCATATACGGGGGGTCCAAATATACAAAAGCCCCCCGTCTTAAGCCCTTCAGCACCTCTTTATAGTCTCCCTGTCTGATAGTGATTTTATTTGATTGTAAATACCTTGACATTGCCCTTATAGAATCCTCATTCACAATATTCGGATTCTTATATTTTCCATACGGCGAGTTAAATTGCCCCGCGGAATTCACTCTGTATAATCCATTATAGCAGGTCTTATTCAGATAAATAATCCTTGCCGCCTTTTCGGTATCCGACATTGTATCATATGCCTCCGACCGGTCCAAGGCGCGTATCATATAAAAATACTCCCCGTTATTATAGCGGTTATGCTTTTCTAATTCCTCAATCAATTCCTCAGAATGGTCTCTTACAACGGTATACACATTCACCAGTTCGCTGTTATAATCATTGATAATAGCTTTTTTCGGCTGCAATTCAAAAAATACGGCCCCGCCCCCGACAAATGGCTCCACATATGTTGAACATTTTTTATTGATCAGGGGCATTATCTCCGGCAGCAACTGCCGCTTCCCGCCAACCCATTTTACAATCGGACTAATGGAATAATGGTCAGCCATGTCATACCCCCTCTCATCTTTAAGATCGTAACCGACTCAGCAGGACGGTTCCGTTTCCCTTGTAAAGAATCATTGCAAAACAGCATAATCTATTATACCGCCTGCCAATCCCAGCGTAAAGGAAAATTTATCAAGAGGTTAGGTTATTCTTACAGAATATTTGCAGCGTCCCGATAGACATTCTCAACCTGCCCGGCAGTTTTGTCCCATGAGAACCTTTTTACCTGGACCAATCCCTTTGCAGCCATTTCCTTTCGCAGACCTTCCGAGGCTGTGACCCGTTCGATCTCCCAGGCAAGCTGCTCAATACTGCAGGCATCCACATATACTGCCGCGTCTCCTCCCACCTCCGGCAGAGACGTATTGTCCGCAGTAATTACAGGACAGCCGCAGGCCATTGCTTCCAGAACAGGGATTCCAAATCCTTCGCAGATAGAGGGGAACACAAAGCACAGAGCGTTGGAATACAACTGACGCTTTTGTTCAACGCTTATATAGCCCGGCATCACTATACGATCCCGGCAGGGTGAAGAACTGACTGCATCGTATATTTCTGTTGTATCGTCCCATGTGGGTTTTCCTGCAATTACAAGCTTTAGCTCCCTGTCCTTTTCCGCAACAATATTAAATGCTTTGATAAGACGGGCAATATTCTTTTTGCGCTCAAAGGCTCCGACATAAAACAGATACCTGCCGTCCGCATTATCGACGGCTGCCGTTTTTTCCGGGAACATATTTTTTTCATCATAAGATAAATAGACTCTCTTCACCTGTTCAGGCCGGACTCCGTCAATGTATTTCAGAATCTCATTTCTGGACGACTCAGAATCCGTTATGATAATGGGGCTTGTCCGTTCTATCCTCTGTCTGCCTATTTTAAATAAATCCGTTTCATGCTCGGAAAGAATGCCCGGACTGGAACACCAGCTCAGATCATGCACCGTAACAATCATTTTCCCATTCAGGCTCACAGGAATGCACACAGGCGACATAAAGTGATAGACCGCTCCTTCCGCGCCCGTCCACTCATTGTAGGTTTTTATCCCATATCTGGCGTCATCCCGTGAAGCCACACGATAATCCAGTTCATTACATTCATAAAACGGCACATGAAAGCTTCCGAAATGTTTTACGGCGCGTTCACGGTTCCCCGCTTCCCCGTTGCAGTCGAAAAACGTAAGTCCATATTCAAATGTATTCCTGCGAAGCAGCGTCTGAATCATCTGAATTGCGTAATGCCCGACTCCGCGCGGCTGAAGATGGCCTACCGCATGCTGGGCTTCAAGAATGACTCGCATAAAGAATGCACCTTTCTCTGAATTTTATTGAAATCTACAAAGTAAGGGATACACCCTCTGCCGTCTGACAGCCGGAACAATTTATTCCCATACAGACTGACAACAATGCGATCCGGGCCTATCCCTTTTACAAAGAGAGATTCCAGCACATCTTCCCAGTCAACCAGCGCAAGTATCACTGTCGCGTCACTGTCGTTCACTTCTTCAGAATCCGGGGAAAGAACTATAATATCCTTCACTTTTTTCCCCTGCTTATTTTTGTCATTGTCAAGAAATGCAAACGGAATCATGCGGTGTTCCTGCAATGTTTTCAGACATGAGGTTCCCCATTCTCCCGCGCCGTAGATATATATCTTTCCTGTGGGAAAAAAGGAAGGCGGCTCATGAAAATCAAATAGCTTCGTATCCGTTTCCGGTACGGCTGACTTACACAAACCCAATAAATCTCCGTCCGACTTCAGCATTTCCACTACTCTGCGCGCACTGTTCCTCCATGTATAATGGTTCAGATAAAGCGAATGCGCATTGGCGGCAATCTGATCCTGCTCCTGTATATCCAGGGCACAAAACCGGAGGATCGCATCGGCAAGGGAATCCTCCCGGGTAATGATGCAATTTTCTCCGTCTGCAGCCGCAATACCCCGGGCCCCGAATTCCGTACAGATAACGGGAATCCCGGAAGCAAAATACTCCAGCATTTTAATATTTAATCCAGATCCCCCGACTATAGGATTCAAAGCAAAGTCACAGGATGACAGGAACTCATATTTCTTTTCCTCGGATACTAATCCACAGACAATTACATTGTCCGGAAAATCATTTGTTATCAGTTTACCGCCCACTGCCCCTACTATATAGAAGGTTATCTGAGGAAAAGCCTTTGCTGTTTCAGCAATTTTATATGCGGCATCCACCGCAACCTGGGCGCTGCTTGATATATAAAGCGCGGAAACAGAAGCCCTCTTCTTCCGTTCGCTTGGCAGAACACATTTTATATTTTCCGCATCATATCCCGCGGATATATTAAGCATTCTGTTTTTCGGAGCTTTATAAAGCTCGTGAAAACGCTGCGCATCCTTTTCCGTGATTGTCAGTATGAGCCGGCTGTCAGAGCAGCACTCCTGTTCAATCTCAAAGACTTCACGGTAAGCACGCTCCGGCGCCTGATACACTCCCCACGTATTACGCTTATAATCGTATTCTACATTCTGGGCCCGGTACCAGACGGCCAAATCATCTCTTTTGTCTGCAACCGCCTTAATCAGGCGGTATGCATAGGTATGCTCCGTAATGATAATGGATGAGTCCGCCGATATATCACAAAGCTGTGATACCAGTTCCCGGCACTGATGCGCATTTCTGATAATAGATGTGACAAATGTAGGCTCACATCGTTTATTTACCTGGTATTCACGCTGAATTTCCTCATCCAGCTTCATTAATTTCTCCGGCAGAGCAAGGGGGACAAGCTTCAGATGAGGGCTGATGCTTAAAGATGAAAAGCATGTATGCTCCGATCCGACAAAACACACGATTGTAATATCGAACCACTCCGAAAGCGCCTTATAAAAGTCGCGGGTGGCAAGCTTGCCGCCATTATTACACGGCAGGATATAGTAATAATTCACTACAGTTATATGGGGTCTTTTCAACATTGTCCTCCTCCCTGATTCGCGGCTAATTTTTCCAGACAGACCTTCATCCCCCACACGCCTATCTCCGAAATGTCATAACCCATATCCAGAAGCCTTCCGGCAGTCCCGGCGGTCAGCTCATTCTGAGTTCCGGAATCAAATCGCGAAAATCTCACCTGCTCGCTGTAATGGCGCACGATCATTCCGCTGTTGTGTATATCCGCAGTGATTTCATGCTGGGGTTTGCGGTTAATAAGCGCAGAATGGTAAATAAAATCTAAAATTTGCGACTTCAGCGGCTCCTGGACATTTTCCGACTCAAGATGTCTTTTCATCTCCGGCTCTGACATATATAAATGTCCCCATGGCGGAATCAAAGCCAGATGCTCCTCATTCCACCAATCATCCTCGGGCGCCACAAAATGATGGCCCACAATCGAAGTCCAGACGGGCCGGAAGCTTGTGTAAAATCTGCCGTAAGGCTTTAACACACGCCTAATCTCCGAAAGCGCCTTTGCCGTATTTCCAATATGTTCAAAGGTGGAAACCGTAATAACCGCGTCAAATTCATTGTCTTCAAACTCAAGCGATTCGGCATCGCCTGATCTCACCTCCCAGTTGTCTCCTGAACTTTCTCCTATATTCCACCAGTCATCTAATCCGGGATCAATACCGACGATATGATTCGGCGAGTAATATTTGGCAATGTACTTCAGCATATCGCCGTTTCCGCATCCGATTTCAAGAATACGCCTGCCGGTAAACGGCAGCCATCCGGCGATCTCCTCCGCAAACAGCCGGTTATGTATATCCATGTTCATATAAGCCTCCCGCTCCCCTTTATATTTCCTTATATTTTTCAAGGCAGACTCTCATACCGACCACTCCTATATCCTCAGCCGAATAACGGGTCTGCCTGATTCTCTGCAAAATAGTATTTGTCAGTTCAGAGTCCTTTGCGCCTGTAATCATGCCAAGCCTGTTAAAAGAAATACGCTCCTCGTAATACTTGACAACCATGCCCGCTCCCATAATACAGTTGACCAAATCTGTACGTGTATAGCGATTTATAATGTTTGTATGATAAATATGTTCCGCAATCGTATCTGCCAGAATATCATCCGTATGATTCAATGCCAGATATTCCCGCATTTCTTCTTCTGACATATACAGATGTCCCCACGGCGGAATCAGCGTAATATGCCCGGGATTCCACCAGCTCTGCATATTGGCCACAAAATGATGGCCTGCCGCCGAAGTCCAGATAGGCATAAATTCTGTGTAGAATTTTCCAAACGGCCGGAGCACGCGCCTGATTTCCGACAGAGCCTTCCGAATGTCCGCAATATGCTCGAACGTTGAAAAGCTGATCACCAGATCAAAGCATCCGTCGTCAAAATCAAGATTATGCGCATTGCCTGAGACAATACGCCAGTTGTCTCCTTCGCTTTCTCCTACTCCCCAATCCTCAAGAAAGGGTTCTATGCCAACTACAGAGGCGGGGGAATAGTTCCTGGCTATATATTTGACTAAGTCGCCGTTGCCGCAGCCAATATCCAGTATCCTCTTTCCGTCAAAGTTCGTATGCTGCAGCAGGCATGAACAAAACATAGCGTTGCTTTCATCAGATGTTCTCATCATCATCCTCCTCGGCAGTCAGATTATTGTTTTCTGTAACGCGGCCGATCCCGGAACGGCTGGAAATCCATGAGTGATAAAGATGTATCTCCCCAAACGCCGGAAACAATACCGCAGGTGCTGCATGGAATAGACTCTATATTGCCAATATGCCTGCGGCGGAACTCTGTCCATCGCCTGGATGTATAGATATCAAAGATGCTTTCCTCCTCCACATTGCCGCAGATATACGGTTCATGGGGAGCGAAATCCGGATGGAAGTTAGAGCATAAGGTGACAGCGCCGGTATGATTTACCGTAAACTGCGTAAATGTCCGATCGCATATTCTTGACACTTTTTTAAAACGCCTCACAGGCGCATCCTCCGGCACCGAGCCGCACCTGTCGCCTGCCACAATGCGGTGATTCGCACAGCGGAACAATACATGGAGAGATTTATAGAGACAGTCCGCATTTACTATCGTATTGTCCTCCACACTTACAGCGTCTACAGTGATGCCAAGCCTTTTTGCCGCTTTTTCAATGGCCTGCTCTGCGTCGGCGCGCGTCCATGGTTTTTCCGGAGTGTCAACGTAAAGACTGACAGGCAGAAAATCCAGCCCCAGCTTTTCCAGCTGCTCAAGCCTTTCTGCCGTCAGATAGTCCCCGTTCGTATTAAAGTGTATGGGTGCATCGGGAAGATAGGACTTAATCAGACCGATGCTTTCGTCCAAATCATCGTTGAGCATGGGCTCGTTGAATACGGAAAGGGAAATATCACAATTATAATGGATCTCCCGAAGCTCTGATAATACCTTTTCCAGCGCCGGCCTGGGCAGCTTTTTGTTCTCCGAATGCCGGTCCAAAACCGAATTCGTACACATCCAGCACCGCCTGTTGCATTGAGAGTTCAGTTCCAGGAAAACCAGCTCCACATTATTTTTAAATAATTTACGTTTCTGGGCATCCGTAAGATTGTCCGTAAAGAACATTGCATCAATCAGAAAATCTCCTATCTGCTTTTCATAGGCCACAAGCCTGCTCTCATCAATTCCCAGCGAAAGCAATTGATTTTTGACCTGTTCCAGCGCGCCCCCTGTCAGGGTAATAACTACAGCATCATAATCCACTGAAGGAATGGCACATGGCTGAAGGACAGGCTTCCCGTCTATCAGAAGCCCCTGCTTACAGGCATCATTGTCAGCAAAGGCAATAATCCGATACTCTTCCCTTATCTCGTCGGCATAACGCTTCCAGTGCCGTCCAATACCAAAAACCACCGCTTTTTTCATTTCGATCTCCTCCTTTTAAAGTTCCTCAGCCCAGCTTTTTTATGTCGCTGCTTACCATTCTGCTCACCAGCTCCGAAAACATGACTTCCCGTTCCCATCCAAGCTCATTTTTTGCCTTGGAGGAATCGCCGAGTAATACATTCACCTCTGCAGGACGGAAAAACGCAGGATTGACGCGAAGCAGAATCTTACCGCTTTTGCTGTCAATACCGACCTCATTTTCCCCCTCCCCCTCAAAACGGATGTCATATCCCGCCTTACGGAAAGCAAGCTCCGCAAACTCGCGCACGGTTCTCGTTTCTCCTGTTGCAATCACAAATTCAGCGGGCCTCTCCTGCTGCAGCATCAGCCACATAGCCCTTACATAATCAGCGGCATGGCCCCAGTCGCGTTTTGACGAAAGGTTCCCAAGCTCCAGGCACTCTGCCTCTCCGTGTTTTATCGCCGCCACCGTGCTTGTGATTTTACGCGTCACAAACTCCTTTCCCCGCCGTTCCGATTCATGGTTGAACAAAATCCCGGCACAGGCAAATACTCCATAATTCTCACGGTAATTTTTTGTTATCCAATGGGCATAGAGCTTCGCCACCCCATAAGGGCTGCGCGGATAAAACGGCGTCTCCTCATTGCAGGGGGTGTCATATACGCCGCCGAACAATTCGCTTGTGGAAGCCTGGTAAAATCTTGCGTCCGGCTTTACGCTCCGTATTGCTTCAAGTAAATGCACCACGCCCAGCGCGTCTATCTCCGCTGTCGCTACCGGCTGTCTGAAGCTTGCTCCTACAAAGCTCTGGGCGGCAAGATTATAAACCTCATCCGGCCTGCTTTCTTTAATTGCGGCAACAAGCGACGGATAGTCCAGCAAATCGCCCTCAATCATCGTAATCCTGTGGGCAATATGGGCAACGTTGCCAAAATCCAGACTGCTCTTACGGCGGTACAGCCCATATACTGTATATCCCTTTGACAGGAGCAGTTCAGCAAGATATGAGCCGTCCTGTCCTGTAATCCCTGTTATAAATGCACGCTTCATACGTTTCTCTCCTTAGATTGTTTATACCATGCATTAATTCTTTACTCCTTCAAATGCCGACAGGTGTATATGAGGCTTCCTCTTTTCCTCCGGCGGCAAGACCATATAATCTCCGTAAAGGAGGGTTAAATATCTGTCATATTGAGCCACCGCCTGAAACATATGCCCTTCAAACTCCAACTCCGTAAAGGTATTCAGCAGATCCGCAGGAATTCCGTATCCGTTTACCTCCGGGGCAGGATAGGTCATCGCATAATGCCTTACAAGCTCGGAGGGACGGCGGTTGCAGCGTTTTGCCAGCGCATCAAATCCCCAGAATGCGAATTCTGCCGGAAACAAATCAAGCAGCGTATAGATGATGCGCTGGGCCGCCGAATCGGATACCTTTTTTCCTGTCCTCGACCATAAAATCTTGCGGAAAAAGAATGTCAGCATTCTGTGCAGCCGTCTTGCGGCATAGCCATTGGGCATATGATCAAGTACAAACACATCGATCTGCACTCCTTCATGCTGCTTCGAGTTTTCCTGTCCCGCGCGCACATAGGTTGTTCCGTTGCGTTTAATACGCGGAAAGCCTACCCGGTAATACGCATCCGTCCTGTGCTCCTGAAGAAAAAAACGTCCTGTGTCAAGCTCGGATTTACATACCAGAAAAAAACGTTCATACTCCTTACGTTCCATAATTACGTCGATATCATCGTCCCACGGTATAAATCCCCTATGCCGGACAGCTCCGAGAAGCGTCCCTCCGTCAATGGAATATTTAATATTGTGTTTTCTGCAGATACGGTCCAGCTCCGTCAGGCACTCAAGCTGTATGAGCTGCATCTGGCGCAGAATATCCGGCGTAAGCTCAATTTCCTGATTTTTCTTCATAACAGCCACCTGCCTATTGTCTTGAAATCATTCAGAAGATCATTTTCAAAAAGCTTTGTAATATCTGATTCCACACGGATATCTATTACCTCGGATATCAGTGTTTCCAGGTATCTCCGGCAGACCACATTTTCTCCTATCAGACTGACAGCCTTATAGAAATCATCCGCAGAGCTTCTGCTGCTTCCAAGCAGCTTCAGCCCTTTATCAAGCACTGTCCTCGTATTTACACAAATTTCTTCTTCGCTCACCCCGAGCAGGTTTACGCAGCCCTGGGGATTGATCATTCCAAGGATTTGTCTCAGAGCTGATTCGCTTCCCACTCCTCCGGCGCATTCAAAGGCATGATCAATCCGCAGCCCGTCCGGTATACTGTCAATAAAAAAGGCGGCGTCCGTAAAAGAAAATCTGTGCAGTTTCCGGGCAGTCTTGCCAAAAATATATATTTTTGCATCTGGATAAAAGCAGCGCAGTATTAAACATACAACATATCCCACACTGCCGTCGCCCCAGACTCCAAATGAATCACATCCGGTAATACAGCTCTGCTCAAATGCCTCAAACGCATTCAGCACAACACTTACTAATTCAGAAAATACATAAACAACCGAATCATCATAAACCGGCACAAACCCGTCCCGCGGCATTGCTATATAGTCGCAGAGGAACCCATCCCGTCCGCTTGAACGGAATTCACTTTGCTCGTCATAATTGGGCTTTACATTTGCCCTTTTATTCGGCAGCAATGGAATCGGCACAACCGCCGTCCCCTGCAAAAGCAGCCCGGAGGAATCATGCATAACAGCCGCCGTCGCTTCATGGATCAGCGCCATAGGCAGTTTTCTGCGCATAATTTCCCGCTTACGTTTCCCCTGATAATATCTCTGATCGGCTGCGCACACAGACACATACCTGGGACTTGCCAGAATCATATCGGAGCCAAGCATAATTTCCCGCTGAATCATATCTATGCGTTTTGTATCCATCAGTCTGTAAATACGGTTAATCATTTCTCTCTTTCCACCAGCAGGGCATTGGCAACCTCCAAATCATACGGATTAATGATTTTCATATTGGAATACTCTCCCCTGACAAGACGAATCTCATGTCCGAAGCGCAGGAACAACCGGGCAATCGCCGTTTCCTCGCCGAATTTCACGTTTTCCTTCTCTGCCCCTGAAAATACCTCATTCAGCTTTTCCAGATTAAATGTCTGGGGAGTCTGCTCCGCAAACATCTGCAGCTTTCGGGGCACCTCCCTCATCTTTATGCCGTCGGCTGACACAACAATGGTATCATTTGTCGTCATAACTGTGCTTACTGCTCCGAATTTAAGCGCAGCGTCTATATTTTCATCAATCATCCGCTGTGTCACAAACGGGCGAATCGCATCATGTGTAACAAGTATATCCTTACCGCTGACGCCAAATTTCTCATTTATGTATTCGGCAACCAGTTTAATCGACTCGGTTTTGCTCTCACCCCCGCGAATCACTGTGACCTTTTTACCCATTGTCCCGTACCGGCTGATCGTATCTTCCGCATAGGTGCGCCACGTATCCGCAGTTACCACAATGATATGCCCAATCTGCTTGTTTACATAGAACTGTTCAAGCGTGTGAATGATAATCGGCTTGTTGCCAAGAGCAAGAAACGGCTTCGGCAAATCCTGTCTGTGCATACGTACTCCGAGTCCGGCCGCAAGCACTGCAGCGTAAATCATAACAATCCCCCTCGCGGTTTAATGTATCTCTTATTTTCCAGCAAGATTGCCTCGGCCAAGTGTAAATCTTCGGGATATGTGATCTTCAGGTTATACTGCATCCCATAATATAATTCTACCCTTGCCTCAGGCGGCATCTGCTGTACAATAGCCGTCTTTTCGCTGCCGCAGTCAAATGCTTTCCACAGCATATCAAATCGGAATGCCTCCGGCTTCTGAATTAAATAATAATCATCCCGGGGGACAAACTGCATTCCCTTCCTTCCAAGGCTGTCGGTAATATGCTGTGCTGTGATTACGGCATCGGTATCCTCCAGCTTTGTAAAATACTCATCAATGATATTTGCGGTAAGAAAAGGCCGCACACAGTCGGCAAACAGAATTTTACCGCAGTCCGGATAGTTCTCTTTTACAAAAGTAAGCGCGTGATAAACGGTCTCATTGTGTGTATTTCCTCCCCTACAGCACTCTACTTTGTATTTTTCTTTCACGTATTCCGCATAAGGATGATGCGCGGCAACAATGACATGCTCGCAGCTGCCCGCACATCTGGCAGCGTTGATCGGATAGGATATCACATCCTGACCGCATAGCTGCATATACTGTTTTGGAATCTTTCCGCCAAATCGCACCCCTGTTCCTCCGGAAAGAATGACAACAATGTTCATGAAAGCAGCACCTCATTTTTCATATATGCATAAATATTGCTTCCGGTCATGCCTGCCGCACCGTTCTTCTCCTTCTTAGCGGTATGGCTGCCGACAGACTTTATTACTAAACGCAGATAAGCTTCAAGAGTCGCCGGTTCTGAGGCTCCCTCATAAAAGCAGGCGCTTCCTTCCGTTTGAACAGCATATTTTTCCATAAACCCGGCACATACCCTTTCAAATTCGTCTGTGTTTACGGCAACCGGCTGTTTTTTCAGCTCATAATTTTTCAAATCATACGCAAGAAGGGAACAGGATTTTACAGAATACACATAAAGAATTTCACAATCGCTTTTTTGTAAAAAAAAGCACATCCTTGAATCAATTCCCTTATTTAACTGAGGAAGCTCTATTTCCGTCTGGAATTCAGGCGCCGCTGCCGCCTGATTCGTATCCGGAGAGATTCTTATTGCCCTGCTGCCATTTAACGGTAAAAGCCAGATATAGCCTCCGCAAAAAGAAATATCAATAAAAGGGAACAGTAGGGTTTCCTCATCCGCAGTAAGCACATCTAATTTTGCCAGCATTCCGGCCGAACGCTCCCACTTTACAACCTCTCCTCCCCGCACAGGGGACAGCCAATAGTTTTTTCCATCAAAGCAAATGCCTTGATACCCTACATTTTTGCTGTTTATTTTATGGATCAGATAAGACTCGTCCGCCATATCAAATTCCAGCAGGGCATCGGCCTCTATACATGCAAGCAGCAGCTTATTTTGACTGGCTATACCACATGAGAAATATCCCAGAGAATATTCTGTTTCTATAAGACTGTCCAGCTCCGGAATCCAGTCATCTAAGATCTCTGTCCTGCCGGTGTCCAGATTATATTTCAGTATTCCCGGATACGTATTGGGAGCAAGGTAGAGATTGCTTCCGTAAACATATCCGTCGATAAATTTACTGTCTGAATTAAACTTTACCTTCCGCTCAATAAAATCCGGATGTTGCGGAATGCTGATTGTGCTGAATTGTTTAGCTGCAATGGAATATACGGCAATATGATCCGCCGCAAGAGGAATAAAGAATAGTCTGTCCTCCGCCTTTACTATGGAATAAAACTGCCTCCACTTATCGCCCTTTTCCTCAGGGAAAAAACCTATATGCTTTACTTCGCAGGTCCTTTTATCCATCGTCCAAAGGCTGTTGAAATTCATCGACGTAAACCAGAACTGCTCTCCGTCATCAAATAAATTTTCAAATATCAATCTTCTGCCCCTGTGATTTTCAGAAGCAGCGGCGTTTTGAATCATAACGGGTTTGCCCGCTGCCGCATACAGAGCAGTGATACTGCTTCCGTCTCCGTAGTATGCGTCGCTCCAGGCAATTGCTCTGTGCAGATCCGGGCTGTCGTCATAAATTCCCCATCCTTCTTTTATATAGTCCTCTTTAAGATCCAAATATCTCCGGAGTATTTCCGGTCTCATAGACTTCATAGTGCTTTCTATCAGCGGATGCGGCCTCCAAAGCAGCGTCACCTTATCTTGATTCTCCTTAAAGCTTTTCAGCGCCTGTTCTATCTTCGTCAGCCATTGTTCATTATACTGAAGCAATGCTGTAACCCCTGTATTATAAAGAATGATCTTTTTTCGGCCGCCGTCCGGCTTCTGAATACATTTCAGCCATTTTTCCGGCATATCCAAAGCTTCCCTTTCCATATTAAGGATCTTATCAACCTTGGGCGAACCCAGCCCCAGTATTTTCCGCTCCAGATATTTTCTGTCTCTGTGCTCTCCTAAAAGCCCGTATTCCTTCGCCGTCTTCTGATATTCATTTACGTAGACCTGTTTCATTTTTTCAGACTGTACAATCACCTTGTCTGAAAAAATGACTCCCGGCGTCCATATGAAGTGTTTGATTCTGTCAACAGCCTCCTGATTATTCGGATCTACCTCTCCCAATATAAAATAAGGTATATATACTAATTGTTTTGTATATTTTTTCAGATTTTCAGCGTAAAACCTTGGATGGATACTTGTTACATAGTTTCTATTATCATACGGATTATGTATGTAAACAACATCCGGTTTTCTTTCCTCAAAACAATAGCTTTCCCAATCCAGCACTTCTATATTCTGCGGATAATCCTTTCCCTCATAATGCATTTTTCCAAGACTTCCGTCCGGATTTCTCTCAAAGTATGGAATCGGTACGCAATATGCGTCACAATCCGGGTCCTCTTTCGCCGCCAGATAGATGCTTTCCAGGCTGTCCCACATAGACGCTTTATACGGGAAAAAGACAACCTCTTCCCTCGCCGTAATATCATGCTTCACACTGTTTTCTATTTTCAGAAGCTGATTCCTCAACCTTTTCTCCATCCTGCTTTCATTGAGCTGTCCTTTTTGGGCTTCCTCAAAAATATAATAAAGCAGCCGGCAATATTCCTCCAGA
The DNA here is from genome assembly GCA_009774155.1 of Lachnospiraceae bacterium. Lineage (GTDB taxonomy): Bacteria > Bacillota > Clostridia > Lachnospirales > Lachnospiraceae > Hominiventricola. Next base: position 327 of record VSNE01000001.1, on the reverse strand, counting down.
TAAGCTGCCGTAATATGCTCCTTTTCCTCCAGTCTTTCTATGATGCCGCCCAGGCTGACGGCAAATTCCTGACACTGGCTGAGCATATTCTGCGCCTGCCCTGTATTTTTTCTGCGAAACGCCCCTTTTATCTCTTCATGGGCCTTTCTGAGACTGACAATACAGTCCAGCACTTCCTGCTTTTGAGCTTTTCTCATACTACTGCACTCTTTCTTCTTTGTTATATCATAAAAAATGTGCAGTCAGCTTCCGGAAAGCAACAGCTTCCTTCCGCTTATCTGCATAATTGTCTACTACTCTTTAAAAATATCTCCGCTGTTATAAAAT